>DPSD01000408.1 GCA_003538495.1 Accumulibacter sp. | reverse complement strand
TTCCGGCTTCGCCGGCTTAGGGTGTTCCGACGAACAGTGCCCATGCGTCACCGAAGGGCAAGCCCTCATCCAACCGTCGCTTCGCCCACCATGCCGCCAGGTATTCCCGAAGGGCACGGTGATGGAACTGGACCCTCCCGTAGGTCGCTTCGTCGAAGATCGCGGAACCCAGTAACCGCTGATACTCGTGGGGCTTCCAGTCGGGCAGAGGGTCGCCAAGAGTGATCACTCCGGGTGGAGCAACGCCAGTCTCAGCTTGGAAGTAGGCATTGCCCGAGAGAACGCTTGCGGCGGCCAAAGCCTCTACCCCGGAACGTAGTTGGCCGGGAGACAGGGCAACGCCCGCGTCGACGTACCCGGGGTTCTGCTCCCGTAGCCGGTTGGTGACCGCATCCTCCAGCAATTCCATGAAGGTACCCAGCTTCCCGGCGCTGTTCCAGCGTGAAGCCATCCATTTCAGGTCCAGAGGTCGACTTGCGAGGAACTCATAGGCTCCATCTTCCACTGCTTCCCAGAACTCGTTGACTGCCTGTACGCCATAATGCCCTGCGAGCTGTTTGGCTGCATCGACAGATAGACCGTCGAGACCGTAAACGACAAGGGGCACGGTTTTGCCGGATGCGGTGTCCTGCGGCGTGGTGTCAGTAGAATCGTCAGCTTGGTTCGACGTCGGTACCGGGACCGTCAGAACCAGTTCCTGCTCGATCAAGTTCCGAACCTGGCTGAGGTTCCAGTCGCTGACTCTGCTCGACACGAAGAGCGACGCCCGTTCTGTCTGGCCGACCAGCACGCGCTTCATACAGGCCAGCGCCCGCCGCAGCGCAGTCGGCCCTGTCAGCCGCGCTTCGTCGACCGCGTCGAGAAAGAAGTACCCTTGGTCCGTCCTGATCTTCCAGCGTTCAAACAGGCTGGCGTCCTCACCGAGAGCAATCGCCCAACCATCCGGGTTTACAAGAAGGTCTAGCGGAATAAAGAAGGCGGCCTTGTTGGCCGACCGGAGTCGCCGTACCTGAGTACGGAACTCGTATGTCTTGCCAATCCCAGCTTCGCCGACAACGACCACCAGCCGCTTCCCGATGAGATCGTTCCAACTGATTCCGTGCCCATCGTTGTGTCGGAACCAGAATTCAACGTCTGGCTCGTCCGAGCCCGCTTCTTTGAAAGGGGAA
This sequence comes from Accumulibacter sp., assembly GCA_003538495.1. Next base: position 25,025 of record DPSD01000408.1, on the reverse strand, counting down.
AAAGTGCGGTTGACTTCAACTGGAAGCGCAGGCACGTCAAACAAGAAAAGATCTCCCTGGATCAGCGACCGGTCGGGCTTTCGAGTCTTGGCTCATTTGCCCTGGGTTCTTGAATTTGATGAGTCGGAAGCCTGGCGGGCGACTTCTCACTGCTTTTTCTCCCGCCGTCCGCGGTTAAGGCAATGTGGCACAGGATTTCGAGGCGGGATTTCTCGCACATCGTGTAGCGGACACTCCTCGTCGATCAGGCGGCTGTACACGAGATCGTCGGCATCCACCCACCGGCGGCCTTTGATGCGCATGCACCGTGGCTCGGCATAGCCCCGCCGGGACGCCTTGGTGGACCACGGCCACCGTCTCCCTTGGGTCGATCCATCCTTGTCACGGCAGGCTGAGCCTAGACTTTTCTTGAGCCAGTCACGTTCCATCTTCAGCTTGCCAATGGCGCTGTACAACCGTTCCGGCTCGCGGTGTTCCACCAGTGGCTTGGGGCCTCGCTTGCCTTCAAACAACGTCTTGGCTTGCTCCTGGATCGCCTTTTTCTACTGCCCAACCAGGACCGGATGGGCTCCGTACTCTTGGCCAATCTCGTTGAACGTCTTCCCCCCGCGCAAGGCTTCCAGTCCAACCTTCGCCTTGAACGCCGGGGTGTGCACCTTCCGCGTTCTTGCTTCACTCAGCACTGATCACTCCCTATGATGGAGCACCGCTTAAACCACGGTCTGAAGTCCGGGGACCACTATACCGCCGATTACGTCACAGACGCGGGGCGGGACGCAGCCCTCAACTCGATGGGCTGGTCAGCGGCAGCGCCGTCCGGTCGACCACCCGGCGCAGGACGAAGCTCGAATGGACGCCGGTCACGCCGGGAATGCGGGTGATGCGATCGAGCAGGAGTTCCTGGTAGGCGTCCATATCTTTGACCACGACCTTGAGCTGGTAGTCGGCGTCCTGACCGGTGATCAGCAGGCATTCGAGGAGTTCCGGGATTTCGGCGATGGCGGCGTCGAAGCTGGTGAAGCGCTCGGGCGTGTGGCGGTCCATCGAGATGTGGATCAGCGCCATCAGCGACAGGCCGAGTTTCTTGGCGTCGAGCAGTGCCCGGTAACCGGTGATCAGCCCGGCTTCTTCGAGCGCGCGTACCCGGCGCAGGCAGGGAGATGGCGACAGGCCGATGCGGTCGGCGAGGTCCTGATTGCTGATCCGGCCATCGTCCTGAAGGACACGCAGAATCTGCCAGTCGTAGCGGTCGAGCTGCATGATCTGGGGAAATTTCCGATAAACGGCAATACTACCTTACAGATGTCGATCAAATAGCAATTTTATTGCTACATTGGCCAATGGCAGAGCACAAAACGCAAGCACCTGCGGGCCGGTTTTCACTACGATGTCGCTCATCGATCGATCAATTGAACCCAAGGAGCCGCGAACATGTTGCCCAACCCCGCTACCAAGTACCGTTCATTCCCGCCGGTCGATCTTGCCGACCGCCAGTGGCCCAGCCGCCGTATCACTCAACCGCCGACCTGGATGAGCACCGATCTGCGCGACGGCAACCAGTCGCTGTTCGAGCCGATGAACGTCGAACGCAAGATGCGCATGTTTCGCATGCTCTGCGGGATCGGCTTCAAGGAGATCGAGGTCGCTTTCCCGTCCGCTTCGCAGACCGACTTCGACTTCGTTCGCGGCCTGATCGAGGGCAATCACATTCCCGACGACGTCCGCATCGAGGTGCTGACGCAGGCGCGCGAGCACCTGATCCGGCGGACGATGGAATCGCTCAAGGGTGCCCGGCAGGCGATCGTGCATGTCTACAACGCCACTTCGAAGCCTTTCCGCGACACCGTCTTCGGCATGAGCCGGGCCGAAGTGGTCGACATGGCGGTGTCGGCGGTCCGCTTGATCAGACAACTCGCCGCGGCGGCGCCGGAGACCGAGTGGACACTCGAATACAGCCCGGAAACCTTCACCGCCACCGAACTCGACTTTGCGCTCGAGGTGTGCAATGCGGTGACCGAGGCGTGGGGCGCGACGCCCGGCGACAAGGTCATCCTCAATCTGCCGACCACCGTCGAGGTCGCGACGCCGAACATCTACGCCGACCAGATCGAATGGATGCACCGCCATCTCGACCGGCGCGACAGCGTGATCATCAGCCTGCACCCGCACAATGACCGCGGCACCGCCGTCGCCGCCGCCGAACTCGCCTTGATGGCCGGCGCCGAGCGCGTCGAGGGCTGCCTGTTCGGCAACGGCGAGCGGACCGGCAACGTGGATCTGGTGACGCTGGCGCTCAACCTGTACACCCAGGGCGTCGCGCCCGGGCTCGATTTCTCGGACATCAACGCGGTCGCGCGCACTTTCGAGCATTGCAGCCAGTTGCCGATCCATCCGCGCCATCCGTACGTCGGCGACCTGGTGTTCACGGCGTTTTCGGGTTCGCATCAGGACGCGATCAAGAAGGGCTTTGCCGTCGAGCCGACCGACACGTTCTGGAACGTGCCCTACCTGCCGATCGATCCGGCCGACGTCGGCCGCAGCTACGACTCGGTGATCCGGGTCAACAGCCAGTCGGGCAAGGGCGGCATCGCCTATCTGCTGGAAACCGAGTACGGGGTGGTCATGCCGCGCCGCCTGCAGGTCGAGTTCTCGGGCGTCGTCCAGCAACACGTCGACCGGCACGGTGGCGAGATGAGTGCCGCCGCGATCTGGCAACTGTTCTCGGCCACCTATCTCGATACCGCGGCGCCGATCCACTACCGCGAACACCACCTGTTCGAGCACGGCGACGGGCAGGGGATCCGGCTCGGTGTGGACATCGATGGCGTTCCCCATTTGCTCAGCGGCGTCGGTAACGGCCCGATCGACGCGGCGGTACACGCTTTCCAGAGTGTCGGCATCGGCGTCCAGGTGCGCAGCTACGAAGAGCGCGCGATGAGTCCCAGCGCCGAAGGTGGCAACGCCAGGGCCTGCGCCTTCGTTGAAGTCGCCGCGGCTGCCGGAGTCGGCGCCTCTGCCGGCGGCCGAGCCGGCGAGTTCTACGGTGCCGGAGTGGACGCCAACATCGTGACCGCCTCGATCGGAGCCCTGATCAATGGCATCAACCGAATGCAGTCAAGCGTTCAGGTTGCCACTCCGCAAAAACAGGCGGCGTAGCGGTCAGCTCGGGGGCGTCGGTTGGCCGGCGCCACCCCACCCCTTGCCGTCTTTCCGGTCCCCCGGGCATCCTCTGGCCGGTCATTCGACAATTGACGACGGCGGCGGCGACAGGGATACTCCGCCTGTCTTGGCGCTCGCTGCTCGCGCAACGTGAGCGATTTCACGGCGTCGCGCGAGCCCCTGGTCTATCGTGGCCTGACGCGCGCAGCACCGGCTTCCCGCTGCCGCGCCTGCCGCGGCAGGAGACCGTCCCGCAGCCCATCGTTTGAGGAGTGCATTCGACCATGGTGAAAAATCCCGACGTGTCTGCCGATTTCGTGGCGGCAATCGACCTCGGCTCGAACAGTTTTCACATGATCGTCGCCCGCCTGGCGAACGGCCAGGTGCAGGTGCTCGACCGACTGCGCGAGATGGTGCAGCTGGCTGCCGGTCTCGACAGCCGCAACCGGCTGTCCGCAGAGTCGCAACAGCGCGCGCTTGATTGCCTGGCGCGCTTCGGCCAGAGACTGCGACAGATCCCGGCCGAGCAGCTGCGCATTGTCGGCACCAACACGTTGCGGCAGGCGCGCAACAGCGCCGAGTTCGTGGCCCGCGCCGAACAGGTGCTGGGACACAAGGTCGAGATCGTCCGCGGCCAGGAAGAAGCGCGCCTGATCTATCTGGGCGTCGCGCACAGCGTCGGTGACGTCACTGGTCAACGGCTGGTGATCGACATCGGTGGCGGCAGCACCGAGCTGATCATCGGCGAGAAGTTCGACCCGCTGCATCTGGCAAGCCTGCGGATGGGTTGCGTCAGCATGAGCCGCGCCTGTTTCGGCGATGGGCGGGTGACCGCCAGCCGCCTGCGCGAAGCCGAGCTGCTGGTGCAGCTGAACCTCGAACCGGTACGCGCGGAGTACCTGGCGCGCGGCTGGGAGGTGGCGACCGGCGCTTCCGGGTCGATCAAGGCGATCCAGGACGTGCTGATCAGCGAGGGCTGGAGCCGCGAGGGAATCACTCTGGAAGGGCTGCGGCGACTACGCGCGGCGTTGCTCGAGGTGCGCGACACGGCGGCGATCGCCAGCCGCTGGCAGCTCGACCCGGCGCGGGCACGCGTTTTCATCGGCGGCTTCGTGGTCCTGCACGGTCTCTGCGAGGCACTCGCCATCGACCACCTGCAGGTCTCGGAAGGTGCCCTGCGCGAGGGCCTGATCTACGACCTGCTGGGCCGCATCCGCCACGAAGACGTACGCGACCGGACCATCGCCGACGTCATCACGCGCTTCAGCCTCGACCAGGCGCAGGCCGCCAGGGTCAGCGCGACCGCGCTGGCGCTGCTGCGGCAGGTGCGCGTGCCATGGCACTTGCCCGGCAGCGACGCGGCCGAGGTTCTCGGCCGCGCCGCACGCCTGCACGAGGTCGGCCTGCTGCTGACTCACGACCGGCATCACAAACACGGCGCCTACGTGCTCGAACATTCCGATCTGCCCGGCTACTCGCGCGACGACCAGCTGCTGCTGGCGGCGCTGGTCAGGCGCCAGCGCCGCGCTTTTCCGGCCAGGGCCTTTGCCCATCTGCCCAAGGAGTGGGCCAGGCTGGCGCCGCGTTTGTGTGTTCTCCTGCGCCTGGCGGTGGTCCTGCACCGCGGGCGCAGCAGCGAGCCGCTGCCGGCGATCGCGCTGCGTGTCGACCGGCGGCGGATCGTGCTGCACTTCCCGCAGAACTGGCTCGATGAGCATCCGCTGACCCGCGCCGACCTGCAGATCGAGGCCCGGCTGCTGCGGAAGGCGGGTTTCGCACTGCGCTTGCGCTGCACTGAGAACAGCGAGCACCCAGCGCCGACGGCAGCGCCTGCGGCGAGCGCGGCGTCAGCGGCTCAGGTACCGTGAGCACCAGCCCCGCTGACGGCACTGGCCCGCCCGGCGACGGCTTTCCCGCGGCCGGCGCAGCAGCAGCGATTCGCCACGAGTCGGCACTGGTGGCGCATCGCTGATGCGCTTTCTGGCCTCGCTCCTGGCGCTCTTGCTGGTGCCGCTGCTGGCAGCGGCGCTGCTCGTGGCGGCCGCTCTGCAGGCGGCGCCGCTGGTCAGTCGCGAGGCGACGATCTCGCCGGCGTCGGTCGCCGAAGCACGAGGTTTGCTGGCCCGCAACGACCCACGGCAGCTGCGTCGCGGCGACGAACGGACGGCGCTGATCCCGGCCACCTTGATCGACGAAGCGCTCAACCATCTGGCCAGCCGCAACCTGCGGGGGCGTGGTGCTTTCGTCCTGGTCCACGACGCCGCCGAAGTCAGCCTCAGCGTCGCCGCGCCGGGAGTGCCCGGGCCACGCTATCTGAACCTGCGGATGCTCCTGAAGACCGTGGACGGCCTGCCGCGAGTCGCTTCGGCGTCGATCGGCGCGCTGCCGATCCCCTCCGCTCTGGCCGAGTGGCTGATCGCCTCGGCGATCGACCACAGCGGCCTTGACGGCGACTGGCGACTCGCGCGACAGGCCTTTCGCCGGCTGCTGTTCGCCTCGCCCAGCGGCATGGTCGTGGTCAGTTACGTCTGGGACCCCGGGCTGCTCGATCGTGCCCGCGCGATGGTCTTTTCCCCGCCACAGATGGTCCGCATCGAAGCCGCCCAGCGCTCGCTGGTGAGCCTGCTCGAAAGCTACCCGCCGCGATCGCACGTCCCCTTGGCCACCATCCTGGCGCCACTGCTGGCCCGCTCCGCCGAGCACGCGCCGGCGCAGGATCGCGCGGCCTTGCTGGTCCTGGCCGCGTATCTGTCGGAAAGGAGTTTGAGCACGCTGCTGCCGCAAGCGAGCGGGTGGCCGCGCCCGCGCCAGGTCAATCTGACGCTCATGGGCCGTTCCGACAGCGCCCAGCACTTTGCCATTTCGGCCGCGCTGGCGGCCTGGGCTGGCGAACCCGCGGCGAACGCGATCGGCGTGTACAAGGAGATCAACGACTCGCGCGGCGGCAGCGGCTTCTCGTTCGGCGATCTGGCCGCTGACCGGGCCGGCACACGCTTCGGCGAACTCGTCGCTGCCGACTCGCCACGCCTGCAGCACGCCCTGCGCTCCGGCCTCGGCGACGCCGACGTGGCGCCGTCGTTGGCCGGCTTGCCGGAGTACCTTTCGGAAGCCGAGTTCAAGCGTCGCTACGGCGCTACCGGCAGCGCTGCCTATCGGCGGCTGATGACCGAGATCGAGGGTCGCCTGGACGCCCTGCCGCTGTACCGCTGAGCGCCGGCCGGCGGCTGTCCGCACGCAGGCCCCTCTGACTCAGCCTGGCGCGGGGCGCCGGCGGGGTCCGCCAACCAGGAACCACGCGTAGGCGAGCAACTGTACCGCGAGCAGGGTCAGAAAGGTGTGACGGTGCGCCGCTGCGGCGGTCTGCCCCTGCGCCTGCAGCAGGTCGATCAGCAGACCGAGCCCCCATTGCGCGGCAAAAGCGCCGACGAAGACCATCAGGTTGAAGGCGGTCGTCGCGCGTCCCGACAGGGCCACCGGAAAGCCGGCTGCGGTCAGCGAAAAAGCCAGCGTGCCGAAGCTCGAAAAAGTCCCGTAGGCGACCCACAGCATGCCCGTCTGCGACCACGCCTCGCTGGCGATCAGTGCCAGCATCAGCAACGACAGGCCAAGTCCGGTGGCCATCAGGGTCACCGGGGCGAGCCCGCGGCGGGCCAGTCCGGTGGCCAGCAGCCCAATCAGAATATAGGCGACGAGCATCGCCACGCTCATCGCCGCCAGGTGCTCGGCGGCGATTGCGCGCGTATGGCCGTTGACCTGCATCAGCCAGGAAACCGACCACAGGCTCTGGACCGCCAGGAAGCCGCCGGTCATCGCCAGACCGAGCGGCGCGTAACGCCAGAAGTGCCCGCTGCCGAAGACTTCCCTGACCCCGGCCCACTGCACCGCCAGCGGCTCGGGGTCGCCACCGCTGGCGCGCTCGGGAACGCTGACGAACAGCCAGATCGCCACCGCCAGGGTCATCGCGGCGAGCACCAGGAAGATCTCGCGCCAGCCGGCGTGCTGCAGGGCAGCTTCCAGCGGCGCGGTCGCGGCCAGCGCGCCGAGCCCGCCAGAGGTCATGATCCAGCCGGTCAGCGACGCCTGCCGTTCCAGCGGGAACCACAGGGAAAAGGCCTTGAAAGCGGCCATCAGGCACGCCGACACGCCCAGTCCGATCAGCCCGCGGGCGATCGCCAGCTCGCCGATGCTGGTGCCCAGGGCGAAGGTCGCCGCGCCGGCGGCGGCAATCAACAGCAGCCCGGACTCGACGCGGCGAGCGCCGAAGCGGTCGAGCAGCATCCCCAGCGGCAGCTGCGCCGCGGCGAAGGACAGAAAATAGGCGCTGGTCAGCAGCCCCAGGCTGCCGGCGCCAAGGGCCAGTTCGCTGGTCAGGACCGGACCAATCACGGCGTTCGCCGTGCGGTAGAGGTAGGAGAGGAAATAGCCGCCGGCGAATGGCAGGAAGAGTCTCAGCCAAAGCATGGCTCGCGCAGCGTCCGTTCGCTCAGCGCGGGCGGGAGTGGAACGTCGCGTCGACCGGCGCCGATCGATCGCCATTGGCGCGCAGCCAGCGCACGCGATCGAGCAGTTTCTTCTGCCAGCCGGTATTCAGGCCCGGCGCCGCGGACAAGCGTTCGAGCGTCGCCGGATCGGGCCGGTGCTGGCGCCACACCTGCCACAGTCCGGCCAGCGAAACGGCACCTGGAAGGCGGTCGATCATTTCCAGCGGATCGCCGCTGCAAACCACGGCGCCGTCGAGAACGCGATAGTACCAGCCGGTCAGACCCTGCTCGCCGATCAATCTGGCAACGCCGTCGGTGGCGTAGCGATGATCGATCTTCCAGCACGGGCTGCGCGGCTGACTGACCTGCAGCCTGGCCCTGCCGAGGCGGAAGACGTCGCCGATACAAACGCTGTCCTCGTCGAATCCGCCAGCCGAGACATTCTCGCCAATGCTGCCCGGCAGCAGTTGCGCGGCGATCGCCGGAAAGGCCTCGGCGAGACGTCGATAGTTCTCAGCGGCGTACTGATGGAGCGCCTTGTCGATACCGCCATGCACCCGGCGATCGGCCTGGACGTCGCCGGCCAGACCCTCGCAGCCGAGGCGGACGGGACCGGCGACGGCGCACTTCCAGATCCCGGTCGATTGACCCCGGTCGTCGATCCGCGTCAGCCCGCCGGAGAACAACAGAACCTCTGCCACGTCACTCCTCACCTATCGTTCCACAGCCAGGCCGCGCCGCGGACACCCGACGAATCACCATGGACGTTGCGCATCAGGCGGGTCCGGATGGTGTCCGAAAAGATCGCCGCCGCCCACAGCCGCGGCACGGCATCATACAGCCGTTCGATGTTCGACAGGCCACCGCCGAGCACGATCACCCCCGGGTCGAGGATATTGACCACCTGCGCCAGCGCCTTGGCCAGCCGCCGTTCGTAGCGCCGCAGCGTCTGCTCACAAGCCTGATCGCCAGCGCTGGCGCGGGTGCAGATCGCCTCGGCGCCGAGCGCCTCGCCCCCATGGCGCAAGTGGTCGGCGCCGAGCCCCGGGCCGGAAAGCCAGGTTTCGACGCAACCGGAGCGCCCACAGTAGCAACGCGGGGGTGGCAGGGTTTCCTCGCCCGGCAGCGGCAGCGGGTTGTGGCCCCACTCGCCGGCAATGTGGTTCACCCCGGCCAGGACGCGTTGACCAACGACGATGCCGCCGCCAACGCCGGTGCCGAGGATTACCCCGAAGACCACTTCGGCGTCCTTGCCAGCGCCGTCGATGGCTTCTGAAAGGGCAAAGCAGTTGGCATCGTTGGCCAGCCGCACTTCGCGCTGCAGCAGCGCCTGCAGGTCGTCGCGCAGCGGCCTGCCGTTCAGGCAGCTCGAGTTGGCGTTCTTGATCCGGCCGCCGGCAGCGGATTCGGCGCCGGGCATGCCGACGCCGACCGTGCCCCTGCGGCCTAGTTCCTGCTCGGCGGCTTCGACGAGCCCGCCGACCGCCCTCAGCGTGCCTTGATAATCGCCCTGTGGCGTCGCGCAGCGCCGACGCAGCAGTACCTCGCCCTCGTTGCCGAGAGCCAGCAATTCGATCTTGGTGCCGCCAAGGTCAATACCGATGCGTAGAAACATGTTGCAGGACGCTCTGCCGTGCTTATTGAAAAACGCCTGGCCGCCGTGGTCGGCCGGCGCGCGCTCTGCAGCGCGCTCTGCAGCGAATCAGTCGGGCGAATAAACGAGTTCCACCCGGCGCATTTTCTGTCGGCAGCGAGGTGTCTTGCAGGCACTGGGCGTCTTCTCGCTGCCGACGCTGTAGCGGTGAATCTGCACCGGGGGAACCCGGTACGAGCGCAGCACCTCGCGTACCGCGGCAACCCGCTGTTCGGCGATGGCGACGTTGTAGCTGCGGCTCCCCAGGTCGTCGGTATAGCCGATCAGGGTCACCGACTTTTCGGAATTGGCCTTGAGATACGCGGCGTGCTGCTGCAGTTTGGCCTTCTCGCGGGTACTCACCGTTACGCCACCGAGAGGGAAGTAGATATTGTCTTCCTCCCGGTTGGCGGCGATCACCTTTTCCTCGAGCGCCGACGGCGTGTCCTCGCTGACCACCACCGCTGGCGCAGCGACCTGGCTGTCGGGCGGCGAGTCGTTCTCAGGCGAAGGCCAGACGGCGCAGCCAGCGAGGGACACGGCGATGACCAACAGCCAGCAGCAACGGCGAGCAGAGATCGGCATCAAGCTCGCCCTCAACGCGGCGGCTGGGGCATGAAGCCCTGCGCCAGCTGCTGGTACAGCTCCGGACTGATGCGCGAGCTGACAGCGTTGGCAATCAATGCGACGGCCATCAGGCTGATCACCATGCCGTGCCCATCAATCATTTCCATGACGATGATCGCGGCGGTTATCGGCGATTGGGTCACCGCCGCCAGGAAGCCGGCCATGCACAGCGCGGTGATCGGAATCGCGTTCACGGCAAAGCCGAGGATCTCGCAGGTGCTGGCTCCCAGAGCGGCACCGACGGCCAGCGATGGCGCGAAAATACCGCCGGGGATGCCGGAGAAATAGGTCACCAGGGTCGCCACATAGCGGGTCACGGGAGCGTGCCAGGGTGCCGACAAGGCGTCGCCGGAAACCAGCACCGAGGTCACCGTGTAGCCACTGCCGTAGGACAGGCCACCGCCCATCCAGCCGACCAGCGCCACGACCAGGCCGCAGCAGCCGGCGAAGCGGACCGGATTCGCGGCGCGCCACTGCCACAGGACGAAGTCCGGGTGCTTTTGCGGCCACAGCAGCAGGCGGCTGAAAATGCCGCCAAGAGTTCCGCAGAGCATCCCATAGACCAGGACCGGGACGACGATCTCGCTGAATTCGGAAACCTTCATCCGCCCGAAATGGTGGTAGTTGCCCTCCACGGCGATCGCCACCAGGCCCGAAAGGATGATCGTGCTGACCAGAATGCCGGTCGTCTTGGCCTCCAGGCGCTTGCCCAATTCCTCGACCGCGAAGACGATGCCGGCCAGCGGTGTGTTGAACGCGGCGGCGATCCCCGCGGCGCCGCCCGCCAGCAGCAGGTCGGCCGGGGCAATGGCCCGCGAGTGCGGCAGCAGGCGATGGGCAAAATGCAGGATCGACGCCGCGACCTGCGCCGACGGACCTTCCCGACCGGCCGAGAAGCCGCCGAGCAGAGCGAGGCAGCCGACGCCAATCTTGCCGACGGCGATGCGCAAGGAAACCAGATGGCCGACCGGCTCGCCGCGCGCCGCCAGGCGAGTCGCCGCGATCACCTGGGGGATGCCGCTGCCCTGGGCTCCGGGGAAGAAGCGCCGCGTCAGCCAGACCGCCGACATGCCGGCCAGCGGTGCCAAGACGAACGGGACCCAGGGGAATGGCAGCCCGGGGTGGGTATTGGCCAGTTCGAAAAAAGTGTGCAGCGCGAGGTCGGCGAGTTTGGTGAACGCGACCACCGCCAGCCCGGCGCAAGCGGCTGCCCCCCACAGGGTCAACCGGGTGCGCCATCTGAAGGCGCTGAGCCTGCCGCGAAAAAGGTTCATTGGACTCCGATCGGTTTCGTTGACCGCCGACGCGCGGCGAGCGATTCGAACTGCACTTGGGCGACGGGCAATGGCCCGTCCCGGCAAAACCTGCAGACCGGCGCCAGCGCTGCGGCGGGCAGCGAATTCGCAGTACGAGCGAATCCGCACAGGCGGTCCAGTCTAACACCGGGCGCCAGCATCGAGAGCAAACTGTGCCGCTGGAAACCGCTGACGCCGGGGCATCCAGACCTTCGTCGCGGGCCCGGCAAGCGCGACCCGCGCCGTAGACACTGGCGTGCAGCGCCGTTGGCCGCGATCAAAGGCGCGGAAAGACGCCGGCGCGTCGGCCAGGAGCCGGCAAACCCGGGTATATTGCATCTTCGGCCGGGAACGCGCCGGGCGAGCGGTAGCCCGTGGCAGGCAGGTTGTATAGTCACCGCATCTGGCTGCCGGGACATCGATTGATCGCTGTCGTCTGGCCCTGCATGACGGACCTGGCTGCAAGCTGACGGCTGGCTGGCCAGCGGGCGGTGGCCCGGTGGCAGACTGGCATTTTGAAAGGAGACCCCCGATGAGCTGGCGACCACTACGGATTGGCCTTTCCGCACGCATCTATCATCCGCAGGCCGGGGCGACGGGTTTGCAGTCGAAGTCGCTGCACTATCTCGAACAGTCCGTTGCCCACTGGGCCATGTCGCGCGACGTGATGGTCTTCATGATTCCGGCGGTCAGCGGCGATGGCATCGTCAATCGCAGCAGCATTCGGCTCTCGGACTACCCGCAGTATCTGGACGGACTGATTCTGCAAGGCGGCGCCGACATCAATCCACAGAGCTATGGCGAGGAAGCGCTGCACCCTGACTGGGCGGGGGACATGGTGCGCGACGCCTACGAGATGGAACTGCTGCACGAATTCATGGAGGCCGGAAAGGCCGTCCTGGGCATTTGCCGTGGCGCCCAGCTGATCAATGTCGCGCTCGGCGGCACCCTGTATCAGGATATCGCGACGCAGATCGAGACCGCGACGACGCACGTCCACGCCACTTACGACCGGCACAGTCATGCGGTCGAATGGGCGAAGGACTCCGGCCTGGCGAAGCTCTACCCCGGGATGACCGGCGGGCAGGTGGTATCGATTCACCACCAGGCGATCAAGTCGCTGGGGCGTGGCTTGCAGGCCGAAGCGCGCAGCGACGATGGCGTGATCGAGGCCGTTCGCCTGCAGGGGAAACCGTACGTCCTGGGCCTGCAATGGCACCCCGAGTTCCATGTTCCTGGCAGCCCGACCCTGCTCGACAGCGCGCCGCTGCTCGAGGAGTTCCTCAACGCCGCACGCGGGCGACGTTGGTGAACAAGCAGGCGGCGAGGGCACTGGAACCCGCCGCCCTCCTCGCCTGGCATTCCTCTTCGCGCTCAGGCTGCTGCTTCCGAGGCCAGCAGGGCGACCGGAAAAGCCGACAGCAGGTCGCCGACGGCGAGCTCGCCGGCTGGCGAGTGGCTTTCGCCGCTGAGGACATTGCGCCAACGGCCGGCAAGCAGGCCGTCAGGCAGCTCCAGCACGGTATCGGTCCACACCTCGGAGCCCAGCGGCAGCACCTGACGGTCGCCCAGCAGGCGCGCTGGCAGCAGCGGCACCAGGGTGATCACGGTGCGCTCGCCGTGCCGCCGCGCGTAGGCGCAGACGTGCTCCGCCTGCGCGCCGCTGACTTTCAGCGGCAGGTAGTCACCGATCTCGAACACTTCCGGCCAGCGCGCGCGCAGCGCCAGACTCTGCCAGACGGTGTAGAGCTTGATCCGGCCGTCGCCGATCCCGGTGAGCAGCGGCAGCAGGCGTTGCGTCCATTGCTCGGGCGGCGCATCGACCATCGCCTGGACTTCGGCGAGAGAACGGCTGCGCTGGGCGTAGTCCACCGGCCGCCGGTTGTCCGGGTCGACCAGGTTGAACTGCCACAACTCGCAGCCCTGATAGATATCCGGCACTCCCGGTGAGGTAAGCTTGATCAGCGCCTGGCCGAGCGCGTTGAGCAGGCCGTGGTGGATGATCGTCTGGACCAGGGGGACGAAGTCGGCCAGGAACAGGTTCTTGTCGCCTGGCGCCAGCAAGGCCCGGACAAAACCGCTGACCGCGCCCTCGTATTCGGTATTGACCTGGATCCAGCTGCTGTGCTCCTTGCCTTCGCGCAGCGCCTTGATCATGTAGGCGTCGATGCGCTCCCGGTAGGCGGCGAGCGCTTCGTCGTCCGGCGAGTTCAGCGGCCAGGTGCCGATCAGGGTCTGGTAGAGCAGGTACTCGTCGTTGCGCGACGGTGCGTCGACGCCGTCGAGCAGGCGCTTGCGGCCGCGGTTCAGCCGGCGCCAGCGCTTGAGCATCAGCTTCCACGCCGCCGGGATCTCGGAGAGCACGTTGAGACGCGCGCGCATGTCCTCGGATCGCTTGCTGTCGTGCGTCGAGGTGGCGAGCATGTTGTGCGGCCAGCGGACCGCCCGGGCGCGCGTCGCGGCGTGAAAAGCCGCCACCGAAATGCCGAAGCGCCGCGGCTCGCCGCCGACGTCGTTGAGCGAAGTCAGACGGTGGTAACGGTAGAAGGCGGTGTCCTCGACGCCCTTGGCCATCACCGGCGACGAGACCTGCTGGAACTTCATCGCGAAAGCCTGCAAGGGTTCGCGGAACGACGCACTGCGGCCACGCGCCAGATCGGTGGTCAGCACGCCCTCGATGAAGTCGTAGATGCCGGTATCGGCGACCGGGCTGCGCTTTTTGGCGACCGCGACGGCCCAGGCGATGTGCCGCCGATCATCGGCGGACAACTCGCCGTAGGCGACGTAGGTGCGATAGATCGGGAAGCAGGCCACCACTTCCACCAGCGCTTCGCGCAGGCCGTTGAGGGTGAAGTCGCAGGTGTCCCGGCTGGCGGCCGCAACGCGCGCCAGGCGATTGGCAAGAACGGTGAACTCACTCGACAGCGCGGTGTGCATGATCAACTTCTTGGCCTCGTAGGCGAGCTCTTCGAAGTTGCTGTCGACGCCGGTGAAGTCACGATAGATGCGTGTCATCCGCCGCTCGGCGGAGGTATCGACGAACAGGTTGTTGACCAGGTTGGCGAAGCGGTAGCCGGTGGCGCCGTGGATCGGCCAGTCGTCGGGCAGGCGCTCGTGGTCGGCGAGGATCTTCTCGATCACCAGGTACAGCGGCAAGGGTTCGCCCACGGCCAGCGGCCGGCCAGCGGCCGCTTGCTGCAGCTGGCGGAAATAGCCGCCCGGATCGTAGAGTCCATCGGGATGGTCGATGCGCAGCCCGTCGATCTTGCCCTGGGCGACCAGGTCGAGAATGAAGCGGTGCGTGGCCTCGAACACCGCCGGGTCTTCCATGCGCAGAGCGGCGAGGTCGTTGATGTCGAAAAAGCGCCGATAGTTGATCTCGTCGGACGCCACACGCCAGTACGCCAGGCGGTAGCCCTGGACCTGGATCAAGTCGTGCAGCAGGTCAAAGCTGGCGGGATGGCCGGGGCGGCCGTTGAATTCTTCCAGATTGTCGGCGAGATGGTTGGCGATGTCGGGGCACGCTTCGCTCAGCGCCGCCAGGTGGCGCTTGTGCACCTCCTTGTCGCGCTGGCGCTCGGCCATCCGTGCCGGCTTGGCCGTGGTGCGGGCGGGCAGGTGGCCGAAGGCGGTGAGCAGCGTCTCCAGTTCGCCGTAGCGCTCGTGGCTTTCGCCGAGTACCGCCGCCAGGCGCTCGCGGCGGTGAGCGACGATGCGTGGATAGCTTGCCGGGTCCACCGGCAAGCGGTGCTGGTAGTAGAGGATGCTGAATTCGCCGCGTGCCGCATCGTACTCCAGCCGCAGTTCGCCGCGGTTGAGCACCTGCCCATAGTGATCGCCGAGCAGGGGCAGGAGCACCTTGCCCTTGAGGTCCGGGTTGAGCGGCTCCCAGTCGATGTCGAAGAAGGCGCCCCAGGCCGAGGCGGGTCCATTTTCGAGGACGTCCAGCCACCAGGCGTTGTCGGCACCCATGACGCCCATGTGATTGGGGACGACGTCGATCACCTGGCCCAGGCCGTTGGCCTTGAGCGCGGCGTCGAACTCCTGGTAGTCGTGCGGCGTGCCGATTTCCGGGTTGAGCGTCGCGTGGTCGACGATATCGTAGCCGTGTGTGCTGCCCGGTCGTGCGGTAAGGTACGGCGAGGCGTAGCAATGACTGACCCCGAGCGCGGCGAGGTAGGGCGCCAGCGCGGCGGCCTGCGCGAAAGTGAAGTCGCGGTTGAACTGCAGCCGGTAAGTCGCGCGCGGGATGACCGCCAGTCGCGACGGCGGCAGCACTTCGGCGGGCGGCGCGACGGCGGTGCCGCGTTCGTTGATCAGCACCTCGCCGACGCCGGCGAAGCGGCCGTCGTCGGGCCAGTCCTCGAGGTCCAGCGGCAGGCGCTGGCGCCAGTTGGGGTGCTGGTCATCGCTGCTTCCCGGCAGGTTGGCCTGCCCGATCACGCCGAGAATGTCTTCGGGCTGAACGACCAGCAGCTGCGCCGGTGTTCTCGCCAGAAAAGCGTGGATGCCGACGCTGAGCGGCCGAGTGATCTCCGGCACCGAGAAGGGGTGCAGGCTGAGGTTCTCCGGCAACAGTTGCTCGTGCTTCAGAGCCATCAGGAAGCGGGCGCGGTCCTGGGCGCGGTCGACGATCGCCTGCTCGTGCTGCGCTGGCGACGGATAGAGTTGCAGTGCCGCGCGGGTGTCGATGTCGTGCCCCGTCCAGAAGCCGTGCAGTGTCGGCAGGTCGTGCGTACTCACCGCGACCAGCGCCTGCCGCGGATAGCCGGCTGGTGGCTTGAAGTTCCCGTCGTCACTGCGCTCAAAGAGAAATGGCCGGTAGCTGAGTACGCCGGCGCTCGCCAGTCGCGGCCTGAAGCCGTCGGGAACGGTGCCCAGGTCCTCACCGATCACCATGCAGCGGTTGCGCTGGCTCTCAAGCGCGACAATGCGCAGCAGGTCCTCGAATGGATAGCTGACGTACGCTCCCTGTGCCGCCGGCAGGCCGACGGGGACCCAGAACAGGCGCAGCAGCCCCATCACGTGGTCGATGCGCAGCGCGCCGCAGTGCCGCATGTTGGCGCGCAGGACGGCGATCAACGGCGCATAGGCTGCTTCCCGCAACTGCTGCGGGACCAGCGGCGGCAGCCCCCAGTCCTGACCGGCAGGATTGAATTCGTCGGGCGGTGCGCCGACGCAGGCGCCGCGGGCGAAAGCGTTCTGCCAGGCCCAGGCCTCCGATCCACCGGGATTCACGCCGACCGCCAGGTCCTGGTACAGGCCGACGCCCAGGCCGCGGCGCGATGACTGCTGCCCGAGCGCGGTGAGCTGTTCGTCGGCCAGCCACTGCAGCCAGGCGTAGTACGCGACGAGGTCGGCGTTCTCGTTGGCGAACGCCAGCACCGCTGGCGCCTGTGGATGGTGGTAGGCCGCGGGCCACGCCGGCCAGCCCCAGACGCTGGCGTCGTCTCGCCGGAAGCGTTCCTGCAGGGCCTCGAAGCGCGCATGCCACTCCAGCGCCCGGCCGCCTTCACTGCGGAACAGGCGAAAGGCGCGTGCGCGAGGACTGTCGCTGGCCAGATGCTGCTCGCGGAAGTGACGATAGACGATCGCCAGTGCCTCGCGCTTGACGGCGCACACCTCGTCGTAGGCCACCTGCTCGGCTGCGCGCAATCGCCGCAGCCTCCCCTGAAAGCGTTCCGAGGCCACCAGGTTCCGTGCCGCCTCGCATTCGCCGAATTCGGGGATGGCCTCGACGTCGAGGTACAGCGGGTTGACGAAACAGCGGCTGGACGGGCTGTAGGGACTGATCCGCGTCGGGTCGTCCGGGAACAGGGCGTGCAGCGGATTGACCCCGATCACCCCGCCACCGGCTTCGGCCGAGAGGTCGACCAGGGTGCGCAGGTCGCCGAAGTCGCCGATTCCCCAGTTGCGTCGCGAGCGCAGCCCGTAGAGTTGCACCGTCGGCCCCCAGACGCGGCCTTCGCCTTGCACGGCGTCGGGCTGAAAGCAACTCGGCGGGCTGACGATCAGCGTCATGGCTACCTGCGCCATGGCGTCGCGGCCGATCTGTTCGACCTCCAGCCGGCAGTAACCGGGTTCGGAGAGCGCGGGCAGGCGCAGTTCGCCACGCACGAAATCGACCTTGCCCAGGCGCTGGGCGGCAAGCCGTGGCAACTGCTCCACCGCGAACTCGCCGGTGGTGACGGCGCCGTCTTCCTCGGTCAGGATCCAGCGGTGCTGCTGGTTGGCAAGTGCCGCCGGCAGCGACACCGGAACCGCCGGTTCGCCGCCGGCGGGGAACACCATTACCGGCGGTAGCGGGCGGCGCCACTCGCGCTCCTCGATTTCCCGCAGCAGTTCTGCCGGGTCGGCGTCGGCAGGAAAATGCATCGCCGCCAGGAGCGCGCTCAGGGTGCGCGCCGAAGTCGCGTGCGGCTTGCCCCAGACGTCGGCGTATTCGGCGGCGATGCCGCAGCGGCTGGCGAGTTGCGCCAGTGCCTCCAGGCTGTTGTTGTTAGTGGCGGCGGTCATCGACTGTCTCCGGGTTGCAGGTGCCAGCGCACCGACCACGCCGGCAGGCGGCCGCGGGCCAGGGTCGTGGCATCGAGGTTGGCGGTGGCAAACAGCAGTTGGCCGGGCGGCGGCGTGGCGTCGACCGGGTCGTCGCCGAGATTGGCGAGCAGCGCCAGCAGACTGCCGTCACCAAGGCGCCAGGTGATGGCCAGCGTCCGCGCCGACGGCATCGCCAGGCGCGGATCGCCGTTATCCATGCCGGCCAGACGTGGCACGATCCATTGATGCCGGAGCAGCAGCAATTGCCGGTGCAATTCGAGCACGGCGCGGTGTGGCGCGCGCTCGATGGCGCTCCAGTCGAGAGCGCAGGTCTCGAAGGTGGCCGGGGCATTCGGGTCGGGAATGCTCTCGCGCACCGCCGGGTCGGCGAAACGGGCAAAGCGCGAGAACTCGCGCCGGCGCCCTTCGGTCACCGCCTGCGCCAGTTCCGGGCCGAAGTCGCAGAAGAACAGGAAGGGCTGGGCGGCCGCGAACTCCTCGCCCATGAACAGCAGCGGTGGCTGCGGCGCCAGCAGCAGCACCGCGGTGACGGCCTCCATCGCCAGCGGCGACGCGAGGTGGCAAAGGCGCTCGCCGAACGCTCGGTTGCCGATCTGGTCATGGTTCTGCAGGAAGTTGATGAAGGCAGCGGGCGGCAGGTGGGCGCTCGCTTCGCCGCGCCGCTCGCCGTGCGCGAAGGTCGACGCTTCGCCCTGATAGGCGAAGCCCTCGGTCAGGCAGCGGCCGAGCAGCCGCGCCGGGTCGGCGGCGTAGTCCACGTAGTAGCCGTCGCTCTCGCCGGTGGCCAGCACATGGAAGGCATGGTGGATGTCATCGTTCCACTGCGCGGTGCCGTGCAGCAGGCGGCCGAAATCATCGCGGGTCAGGTAGCGCGCCTGATTGCGCTCGTTCTCGAGGACCATGTGCACGTGTCGCGCGCGGCCCGGAACCGACTTGAAGGCTTCCGCCAGTTCCTCGATGATGTCTGGCGTGCTGTCGTCGCAGATGGCGTGGATGGCGTCCAGACGCAGGCCGTCGAGGTGGAACTCCTCCAGCCAGTAGAGGACGTTGTGGACGAAGAAGTCACGCACCACCCGACTGCCTTCGCCGTCGAAGTTGATCGCCGCACCCCACGGCGTGGCGTGGCGCGGATTGAAGAAGTCGGGGGCGTAGGCGTGCAGATAGTTGCCTTCGGGCCCGAAGTGGTTATAGACCACGTCGAGCAGGACCATCAGCCCGCGCTGGTGCGCGGCGTCGATCAGCCGCTTGAAGTCTTCCGGCCGGCCGTAGGCGGCATCCGGCGCGAACGGCAGGACGCCGTCGTAACCCCAGTTGCAGCGTCCGGGGAAGTCGGCCACCGGCATGATCTCGATCGCGGTGACGCCGAGGTCGACCAGGTAGTCGAGCCGCTCGATGGCGCCGGCAAAGTCGCCGCTGGCCGTGAAGCTGCCAAGGTGCAGTTCGTAGATCACCGCTTCGTGCCAGGGTCGGCCGCGCCAGTCGCCATCGGACCAGTCAAAGGCAGTCGGCGCGACAACCTCGGAAGCGCCGTGGATGTCGTCCGGGTTGAAGCGCGACACCGGGTCCGGAACCAGCAGGCCGTCGGGCAGGCGAAAGAGGTAGCGGCTGCCGGCTTGCGCCGAGGCCACGGTCAGTTCGAACCAGCCGCCGTCGGCAGCGGTCATCGGCAGTTCCTGGTCGCCGTCGAGTTGCAGGGTGATGGTCGCGACGCCGGGCGCCCAGAGACGAAAGCGGACGCCGCCGCCGTGCACGGCTTCAGCGCCGAAGGGCATGCTGTGCTGGCGCTTCATGCTTGCTTCCTCTGGATCAGGAGAACCAGTGAGCGGCTCTCCAGGGGGTAGCTGTCGCCGCCCTGGAAGCTGCGCTCAGGCCCCAGGCCGTTGTCGCCATGGGTGTCGAGGACGCCGTGCCAATCGTCACCGGCCGGCAGTTCGGGCAGGCGGAATTCGAGGCTCTCGTGGTGGCTGTTGAACAGCAGCAGGAAGTTGTCGTCGTGCACCGGCTGGCCGCGGCGGTCGTTTTCGGCCATCGCCTGGCCGTCGAGATAGACGCCAAGGCAGCGCGCGAACTCGTGCGCCCACTCGCGCTCGGTCATTTCGCTGCCGTCGGGCTTGAGCCAGTGGATGTCCTTGGTCGTCGATCCCTTGACGGCGCGGCCCGCGAAGAAGTTGCGGCGGCGAAAGAGGGGGTGCTCGCGGCGCAGGGCGACGACCCGCTGGACAAAGGCGAGGAAATCGCGATCGGACTCCGAGAGATCCCAGTTCAACCAGCTGATCTCGTTGTCCTGGCAGTAGGCATTGTTGTTGCCGCCCTGCGTGCGGCCCATCTCGTCGCCGGCGAGCAGCATCGGCACGCCCTGCGAGAAGAGCAGCGTGGCCAACAGGTTGCGCTTCTGCCGGAGGCGCAGTTCATTGACCCCGGCGTCGTCGGTCGGCCCCTCGGCGCCGCAGTTCCACGAGTTGTTGTTGTCGGTGCCGTCGCGGTTGTCCTCGCCGTTGGCTTCGTTGTGCTTGCCGTTGTAGCTGACCAGGTCGTGCAGCGTGAAACCGTCGTGCGCGGTGACGAAGTTGACGCTGGCGTAGGGCTTGCGGCCGCTGTGCTGGTAGAAATCGCTGGAGCCGGTCAGGCGGCGCGCGAAATCGCCGATCAGGCCGCCGTCACCGCGCCAGTAGGCGCGCATGGTGTCGCGGTAGTGGTCGTTCCACTCGCCCCAGCCGGCAGGAAAGTTGCCGACCTGGTAGCCGCCCTCGCCGAGGTCCCACGGCTCGGCGATCAGCTTGACCTGCGACAGGACCGGATCCTGCAGCAGGATGTCGAAGAAGGCGCCGAGCCGGTCGACGGCGTGCAGCTCGCGCGCCAGTGACGAGGCGAGGTCGAAGCGGAAGCCATCGACGTGCATCTCCAGCACCCAGTAGCGCAGCGAGTCCATGATCAGCTGCAGCATGCGCGGCTGTTGCAGGTTGAGCGTGTTGCCGCAGCCGGTGTAGTCCATGTAGTAACGGGGGTCGTCGCCGACCAGCCGGTAATACGAGGCGTTATCGACGCCACGGAAAGACAGCGTCGGCCCGAGGTGGTTACCCTCGGCGGTGTGGTTGTAGACCACGTCGAGGATCACTTCAATGCCGTGCGAGTGGAAGGTCTTGACCATCGTCTTGAACTCGCTGACCACCCCGGTCGAACTGTAGCGGTGGTCCGGGGCGAAGAAGCCGATCGAGTTGTAGCCCCAGTAGTTGTTCAGCCCGCGGTCGATCAGGTGGCGGTCATTGATGAAGGCGTGCACCGGCATCAGCTCGACCGAGGTGACGCCGAGCCGCTTGAGGTGATCGATCACCGGCGCCGTCGCCAGCCCGGCGTAGGTGCCGCGCAGCGCCGGCGCGACCTCCGGATGTTTCATCGTGAAACCGCGCACGTGCATCTCGTAGATCACCATGTCCGACCAGGGAATGTTCGGCGCGCGATCGTTGCCCCAGGTGAAGGCCGGGTCGATGACCCGGCATTTGGGCATCCCGGCGTGGTTGTCGCGACGGTCGAAGGAGAGATCCTCCTTGCGGTTGCCGATCTTGTAACTGAAATGCGCGTCGCTCCAGCGCACCTGCCCGACAATGTCTTTCGCATACGGCTCGATGAGCAGCTTGTGGCCGTTGAAGCGGTGGCCGCGGGCCGGGTCGTAGGGACCGTAAATGCGGTAGCCGTAGAGCAGGCCGGGGCGCGCTTCAGGCAGGTAGCAGTGCCAGATCAGGTCGGTCTGCTCGCGCAGTTCGATGCGCTGCACCTCCTTCTTTCCCGTGGGGTCGAAGAGGCACAGTTCGACGCGCTCGGCGTGTTCCGAAAAGATGGCGAAGTTGACTCCTTCGCCGTCCCAGGTGGCGCCACGTGGGGCAGGGGCACCGGGCCAGACGGCGGTGACGGGAAGGTTCATGGGCGGTCTCCTAGATCTGGTAGCGGGTGACGTCAGGGACGTCCTGGCCCTTGGCCAGGACGACCACACCGCCGTCGCTGACGGTATAGCGGGCGCGGTCGGCCGCGGCATCGAAGCCGATCCGCGTGTTCGGTTCGATCACGTTGTAACGGTCGACGATCACCCGCTTGAGGCGCGAACCGCGGCGGATGACGGTGTAGTCCATGATCAGGCAGTCTTCGATTTCGACGTCATCTTCGATGATTACCTCGCGGCGGAGCATCGAGTTGCTGATCCGCGCGTGCCTGATCAGCGAACCGGCGGCGATGGTGCTGTTCCTGATGTCGCCGCGGAGGATGCGCGGCGACGGCCCCTGGTACGAGCTCGAGTTGATGAACCACTGCGGGTTGAAGAGGTTGAATCGCGGTCGCTCGCCGAGGACGTCGAAGTGCGCGTCGTAGTAGGCGTCGATGGTACCCAGGTCGCGCCAGTACGCCTGTTCTTCGTAATCGGCAACGCCAGGAACGTGGTTGTCGCCGAAATTGTACGCCAGCACCTTGTGGCTCTTGATCAGCCGCGGCAGGATGTGGTGGCCGAAATCGTGCTCGTCGTTCTCGTTGGCCTCGCGCAAGGCAGCCAGCAGGACATCGGTGTCGAACAGGTAGTTGCCCATCGAGCCGTACGCGCGCGTCGGGTCGCTGGGCATCGGCGGCGGGGTTGCCGGCTTTTCCAGGAAGCCGCGGATGCGACTCCGGTCGTCGGCATCGATGACCCCGAAGGCGTTGGCCTCCGCCAGCGGCACCGGAATCGCCGCCACCGAAACGTGCGCCGAGTTCTGGCGGTGGAAATCGATCATCTGCCGCACGTCCATGCGGTAGATGTGATCCGCTCCGAAAACGGCGACGATGTCGGGCGAATGGCGTTCGATCAGGTTGATGTTCTGGAAGACGGCGTCGGAGGTTCCCTGGAACCACTCCGGCCCCTCGCGCATCTGCGGCGGCACGACGGTGACGAAACGGCCGGTGTACGGGGTCGAACTGCTCCAGGCCTTGGCGACGTGCTCGATCAGCGACTGCGACTTGTACTGCACCATCATGTAGATACCGTGGATCTGCGAGTTCACCAGATTGCTGAGGACGAAGTCGGCGATACGGTAACGGCCGCCGAAGGGAACCGCGGGCTTGGACCGCTGCGCGGTCAGCGGATGCAGCCGGGAACCCTGGCCGCCGGCCAGGACCATGGCGAGTACTTTCACGATTTTTTCTCCTGTCTTGGTTGGCTTAGATGAAGCCTTGCTGCTCGCGTTCTGCTGCCTGGCCGTCGAGCGTCCGGAGCAGACTGAAGAGCGGAATCGGCAGCCAGTCGGGCCGGTTGCCCATTTCGTAGCGCAGTTCGTAGAGCGCCTTGTCGATCACGAAGAACTCGATCAGGCGCTCGGCGGCGCCAGGCGCCTCCGGCCAGACCGGGCAGCCTTGAATGGCCTTGCGGTAGCCGTCGAGGAAGGCCGCGCTCACCTGTTCTTCCCAGGCCTCGACCAGCGGCCCGACGCGGCGGCGGTCAGCCGAGCGTTCGGCGGTGACGCGATTGGTGGCTACCGCCGCGGCATAGCTGAACGAACGCAGCATGCCCGCCACATCGCGCAGCGCTGAATGCTTCTGGCGACGCTCTTCCATCGGACGCGCCGGTTCGCCTTCGAAGTCGATGATCACGAAATCGTTGTCCACCCGCAGCACCTGGCCGAGATGGTAGTCGCCGTGGTAGCGCGTCTTGGCCGCGGCAATGCCGGCCAGCGCCTGCGGCGAAATGCGGTCGAGCAGCGCCGGCCGGAGCGAGGACAGGCGGTCACTGGCGGCGCGTACGTCATCGGGAAGGGTGTCGCGACGCTTTTCGAGTTCGTCGAAGGTGGCGACCGCCTCGGCCTGGAGCGCGCTCGACCAGTTGGCGAGATCGGCTGGCGTGATCGGTTCGCGCTCGAAGACGGCGTTGCCGGTGGACACCGCGAAGGCCTGGTGCAGTTCGCCGGTTCGGCGGCCGAGCAACTCGATCAGCGAAAGGAAGTAGGCGTGCGGGGTGCCGGTACGGTCGTCGGACGGCAACTCGGGTTCGCCCAGGAAGCGCTCGAGGTAGTCGACAGCGAAGTTCCAGCTGTCACCCTGGTTTGCGGTATAGCCCTGAAGCAGCGCCAGGGTGGTCGTCTGTCCGTCGGCACGGCGGTACTCGACCGATCCGACGACCGGCGCGACATGCGCGTAGGGCGACTGGTCGGTCAGGAAGCGTCCGACCTCGACTTCGGGGTTGATCCCTGGCTGCAGGCGGCGATAGCCCTTGAGGAACAGCTGCTCCCCGAAGTACACCGCGGTGTTGCTCTGTTCGAGCGCCGGATGACGCACCGGTGCGTCGAGACCGGCGGCCAGCGTGGCGAACGCCGGCGAGGCGTGGAACTCCAGTCGTCCCCGGCCAAAGGGGATGGCGGCATTCTTGCCGATCCCCTCGGCCAGCGCGCGGCAGAATCCGTCGGCGCCGTATGCCCCGTAGAGCAGTCCCGTGCGGTCTTTTTGTCGTACCCTTGCCAGCGCCCAGGAGGCCAGAACGGCACGCTGTTCCTCGGTCGTTTCGTCGTCCCAGCAGATCGCCAGCGGCAGCGAGTAGACCTGCGCTTCCAGGTCGGCGCAATGCACCTCGATGATCGTCATCAGCCAGCTGCCGTGGTCGGTTTCCCAGGGCGCCTGTTCGAGGATCCGGATCGTCTCGATGGCGTGGCCCTTGGCGGCAAACCAGCGCTTGGTCGTCAGATACGGCGCCAGCACCTTGTGCTGCAACTGCTCGCGGGTGGCCGCGGCGATCGCGCGGCGGACGGTGGTGGCGCTGGTCTTGCCGCCCGAAAAGGTCATCCAGCCCTCGGTGAGCACCAGCATCGGCAGCTCCGGCCGCGCCAGGCGCTCTTCGTGCCAGTACGGCACCTCGACGTCGGTCGCCAGCCGGAAGCAGTAGGTGCCGTGGCCGGCCAGGGTCAGCAGGTAGGGCAGGTCGCCGCTCGGCGGGAACGCCGAGCGGCCGAGCAGCTCGACCGGCACGCGGCCCTTGAAGGGCGCCAGGTCGAGTTCGACCGGTTGCGCGTTGCGCGACAGGTTGACCACGCAGAGCAGGGTCTCGTCCTCGTATTCGCGGACATAGGCGAGGATCTTGCGGTTGCCCGGTTCGAGGAAGCTGATGCTGCCGCGGCCGAATGCCTTATAGTTCTTGCGTACGGCGATCAGGCGCTTGGTCCAGTGCAGCAGTGACGAGGGATTGCGCGCCTGTGCTTCGACGTTGATCGCCTCGTAACCGTAGATCGGGTCCATGTTCGGCGGCAGGTAGAGTCGCTGCGGGTCGGC
>DPSD01000663.1:972-8467 GCA_003538495.1 Accumulibacter sp. | reverse complement strand
CCCGGCTGTAGCCGCTGGTGTGTTGCAGGTACCTGTGCAGCACACCCCGCTCCCGTTTGCTCCGCCCAGGGTAGTCAAAGCGTGTGAGTACGCGACTGATGTGCCCATACCGCTCCCTGTCGTCGCCCGTCGCCGAGAACTCGATTGACGCGGTGGCGCTGAGAAATTGTTCGATCTGCTCGATCGTGCATAGCCGTGTTTCGTTCATGTGGATCACCATCCTTGCGATGATCAACCCACACTTCAGTTCACCCTCAATTTCTTTCCCTCAGGCTCATTCCTGGTTGGAAATACGCGCCTCGTTCAGGCTCATACCACATTGGAAAAGGCTCAGGCTGGCAATCGGGAGCGGGAAAGCATACCATGGACTCGCTTGGCGTGTCGGTGTGAAGATCCTGGCGAGCACTGCATCCATACCCTGCGCATTAGCTGTAATGCGGCCTTCATGGCGATAATGATGTGTATGCTCGTCAGTACGCAAAGCCGCTTCGATGTCTTGATGGACAAGGGGACCGGGATGATGGACAGACAGGAGTCAAAGGCCAGCACTGCAGGCAGCCGTGTCGGACACGACGGCGGCGAAAGTGGCACGACGGAACAGCCAGGCGAGCGGGCCGTGCGTCTCGATGAAATCAAACTGGCCATCGGCGACGCTTTCCAGATCCAGGCACAGACCGAGCAGACGGAAGCACGGTACTACGTCAAGCTGATTGGTTATCTCAGAGGCAAGAGTGTTCTTGTAACCATGCCGGAAGCGGACGGCGCCATCTGTTACGTGCGCGAAGGACAGGCATTTGTCGTCCGCTTCTTTTCGGGCAAGAATGCCTATGCCTTTACTGCCAATGTGCTGAGATCATCGAGCATCCCTTTCCCGCACATGCATCTCGGCTATCCGCCGCTTGTCCGAGGGCTGATCATTCGCGTTGGCGAGAGGGTTCCGGTCAGGATTATCTGCGCGATTATCCTGCCGGAAGGTACGAGAACGGTGACGGCTGCCGGCCTATTGACCAATCTCAGCGTCAGTGGTGCCATGGTTTCGTCGAAGACCAGGCTGGGAAGCAAGGGCGATCCCCTGTTGATCAAGTTCCGGGTCGATATCAGGGAGATCGAGTTCGTGATGTCAACTGACGCGACGATCCGCTCCGTCTCCCAAGACACGTCCGGGGGCTTCCTGCATGGCGTAGAGTTTGCCGGTATGACCAATGACGCGGCGATTGCCTTGACTGCGTTCGTCTATCAGAAACTGGCCGATCCGTCGCGCTGAGACAACTAGGTGAGAATTAGGTTGTCGCGATGAATGATCTCCGGTCGTCGATGTTGCCGAGGATGTCTTCTATGTCCTGGCTGGCGCGGCGCGCAATGCGCCGCGAGTCGCTGCTGCCGTAGTTGGCCAGGCCGCGGGCAATCTCCCGACCGTCGCTGGAGACGCAAGCCACGGCCGCGCCGCGTTCAAACTCGCCGTGGACGGCAATGACCCCGATCGGCAGCAGGCTCCTTCCGTCCCGCAGTGCACGGATGGCGCCGCTATC
The DNA here is from genome assembly GCA_003538495.1 of Accumulibacter sp. Next base: position 6,938 of record DPSD01000663.1, on the reverse strand, counting down.
CAGAGTCAGCTTGCCGTTGAGCTGAAGGTGGTCGGCGAGTCATTGCTTGCGCGCCGTGAGTGCTTGCGTTTCCGATACCAGGAGCGTGCCGAGCGGCTTGCCGCGCGCCACTCGCAACATCACATCCGGTTCGCGGCCACTGGCGATGACGATGTGAGCACCGCTGCGCGCCGCGCGTTTGGCGGCAATCACCTTGGTGATCATGCCGCCCTTGCCGAACTGCGTGCCGGCACCGCCGGCCATGGCTTCGAGAGTTCGCTGACAACGGTCAGGCAATCGCTGATTGGATTGGCATCCGGGCCGGGTGGAGCAAGGTCGACGATGTGCAGCAGCAAACGTATGCGAGCTGTGGGTCGTCCTCGCCCATGGTGGCGTCCTGCCTCTCCCAGAGCGGCGGCGCACGGGCGGGCATCAGGGGTGGCGGCGATGTGGGCTCGCCGATAGGGGTCAGGATGTCGCGCATGGCGCCGGCGTTGGTGAGGAAGGCGATGATTCGCCTCTCGCCGCCGCAGCGCGGGCAGACGAGCGGAAAGACCTCATCGATCCGCGCGAGCAACAGCGCCCAGGCGTAGCGGGCGGCGCGACGCAGGAGCGCTTCCTCTTCTCCCCGTGCTTCCTCTGTCCCCATGGACGAGGGGCTGGGCGTGTTGATCGGCGGAGCGGTCGTGGCGATGGGCTCAGGTGGATCAGTTGGGTCAGTCGCTGCTGACCGCGGCGTACTGTCCGGCACGCCGGCAAGCGCGGTGACCTGTGCGCGTAGCGGGGCGTTGGGTGCCAGTACGCCGTAGTACCGATGCCGATGTCGGCGCGGCGGCGGAATCAGCGCCGCCAGACGCTCGAACCGTTCGAGCGGCGTGAGCATCCAGCGGACGCTGCCGCCGGGACCGGGCTTGACGCTCTCGTAGACCAGGTGTTCGGCGTCGATTTCACGCAAACGCTCCAGAGCGAAGGCCGGTCGAGCGCAGTAGCGCAACAGCCGTTCCAGGCCCTGGCGGTCGGCGCCTTCGATGCGCACGCTGGCGTCGAGCGAGAAGCCGCCACCATGCGCCCAGTTTGCCATCGTCTCGGCGTCTTCCGGCTCAAGCACACCGCGCCGGGTCAGCGCGCGCAGCAGACGGCGGCGGACCTTGGCGTGGACTTCGTCGAGCCGCTTCTGGTCGGGGGCACGGCTTTCATGAAAGGTCGCGGCTCCCGAGGTGTCAGCCTCGAAAACGCCCTCGCTGACGAGGCAGTGGAAGTGCTCATGCGGATTGAGCAGCGCGCCAAAGCGGTGGATGAAGGCCACCGCGCCGATCCGGGAATCGGGGCCCGCAGCCGGGCAGGCGCGGCGCAAGGCTTGTTCCACGACGCTCAGAAAAATGCGCAGCGCCAGCGTTTCGATCGCCGGATCGTGTTCGAGGTGATAACGCAGCCGCTTCGGAACCGACAACACCCACTGGCGGACCGGCAGTCGCGGGAAAACGTGGTCGGCCAGATGGGCGGCGGTTTCGACCATTCGCCGGGTGTTGCAAGCCGGACAGACACCACGGCCCTTGCACGACCAGGCAATGAGAAAATCGTGACCGCACTCGGCGCATCGCGCGCGGGCAAAGCCATGCGCGAGGATCCCGCATTCGAGATAGCGGCGGAACTCGCGTTCGACATGGGCTGGGCCGGAAGCGCCCTGGCGGCTATCGCAGGAGAGTTCGAGCCAGGTGGCGAGGTGGGTTTGCACGGTGCGATAGAGCACGGTACGTTCGGGCCGGCGACGGCGATAGACGGCAGTGCGAGCAGGGGCACAGGCGGCAGACATGGGGATACGAGTCGGGCAATCGAGAGGCCACAACTGTACGTCCATACAGTTGTGGCATCAATGCCTGCTGGCTGCGGGACGCGCGCCCTGGTCATGGGCGCAACCCTTTACCCCGAGCCTTCTGAAGGATAAGGATAAGAAATCCCCTGAATTGGGGTCGCCAAGCCCCATAGAGGGGAACAAGCCTTGCCCACAGTGAGCGCGCTGATCCCCAGATCAGGTACGATAGTACCCATTATGGGGAATAAAGACTCTGTGTCGATTTCAGATGTGCTTTTCTCTGGAGGCCAGCAGCGGGTGCTTGGTCTGTTATTTGGTCAACCGGACCGATCTTTCTACGCCAACGAAATTGCAAAGCTTGCCTTGACCGGGCGCGGCGCGCTGCAGCGTGAACTGGAACGAATGACCTCCTCCGGTCTGATCACCATGACTCCCATCGGCCGACAGAAACACTACCAGGCCAACCGGAAATCGCCGATCTTCACGGAACTCCGGGGGATCGTCTTCAAGACCTTCGGGCTGGCCGATGTCCTGCGTGCCGCCTTGTCCGAGTGTGCCGATCTTGTTCGTTGCGCCTTCATCTATGGTTCCGTGGCCAAGGGCACGGATACGGCGGCGAGTGACATCGACGTCATGGTCATCGCCAAGGGCTTGAGCTACAGTCATCTCTTCGAAGTGCTGGCCAAGGCCGAGGAGGTGCTGGGTCGCAAGGTGAACCCAACCCTCTACGCAGCGGAAGATTTCTCGAAGAAGCTACGTAGCGACAACCACTTCTTGACCCGCATCGTCCAGCAACCAAAGATCATGCTCATCGGCGACGACAATGACCTCCCCACGGGAAACTCTGCAGAATCTGGCGAAGATCGGCAAGCTCAAGGCTGAACCCCCTGATCAGGCCGAGTTCGACGGACTGCTCCGATCCGCCAGGAATAAACTGCCGGACGCACAGAACCCTGGATTGAACCTAGATTCCTCAGTTGAAGCCAGGAATGGCAGCTAAGTTGCTATGAAGATTGGATTTTTCGAATGTCTCCAGGACACCCAAAAGGAACTGTGGCGCAGTTGCTAAAATCGGCCGCAAAGCCCTGCCAAATCTGGCTTTCATCAAATCTGGTCAAGGCTTAACAGAGGAATCTAGGTTGAACGCCGAAAGCCGCTTCAGCCTAGCCTACGACGCAGCACACAGTCTCGCCTTGGCGGCTCTGCGCTGGCATGGGTATCGATCGGAGAACCGCCATATCGTCTTCCAGATTCTCGGCAGCACCGTGTCCTTGCCTGCAGCCAAGTGGCGTTTCCTCGACAACTGCCACCAGAAGCGTAACCGTGCCCTCTACGATGGCGACTATGAGGAAGACGAGCCGTTGATCCGGGAACTGATTGCGGTTGCCAAGGAACTTCAGGCTGCGGTGGAGGCGCTGGGCCCAGTTGAAGCCTGATTGTTTCTGGCTGCTGCACGAGCCAGAAACAAGGAAATGGGCCCGGCTCGATTCATTGAAGTACAACAGCCGCAACGATCATCCGACCTTCGCCACCCGACGCGCCGCCTGCTCCTGCCTTGGCCCACGCTGCAGATCCTCGACACTCAGCCCCTGCTGCCGTTCGAGCACATCCTCAACCACCGACCGAACCTGCCGCGCAATACCTTCCTGTCCGAGCACACTCCTGGTAGCCAGGTCATTGAAGTCGGTGAAGCCCTTCGGGTTCGAGGCCTGCTCGCCGGGCGCGAAGATCGGCAGCAGCAGCTTGCCGCCGACCGCCCGAGCGGCTTCTTCGGCCTTGCGGCGGCCGGGGTTCACGCCCTGAGTGGCTTCCAGGTGCTTGTCGTCGTCGCCGGCGATCACGATCGGTTTGTCCGGGTACTTCTCGTGCAGGGCCTTGGCGACGGGCATCAGGTTCCCCGAGTCGAAGGCGGCGACGGTCGCAAAGCCCAGCGTCTGCGACAGGCTACCGGCGGTGGCGTAGCCTTCGCCGATGACCAGGACCGGCGCCTTGGCCAGCGCGTCCAGGCCGCCGATCACATGGAAACAGACCTCCTTGCGGCTGTTCTTGGCGAAGCGCTTGCTGCCATCCTCCCGGATGTACTGCATCGTCCATTGCTTGCCGTCGACGTCGGTGGCCGGGATGTAGGTCTTCTGGCCTTCGCGGTCGGTGAAGACGCCGGGTTGTGGCTCGATGCCCTTGGCTTTCATGTACGCGGTCGGCTCGGTGACGGGCAGCAGCTTCGTCATCTGCTGGACGACACGCTGTGCGGTCTGCTCGTGCAGCCGCTCTTGCTCGGTGGTTCGGGCCTGCAGCTTCTCGGCGGCCTCGGCGAGCATCCTGGCTTTCTGCTCGGGGTCGAAGGCGTAGCCCTTCGACTTCCACTTCAGGTCGACGCCGGTCTTGTTGTTCTTCATGTAACCGGCGGGGTGGCCATCCAGGTGGCCGACATAGAAGCCCGATCCGGATTTCTCGCTGTGCTTCTCGCCTTCGACGCTGATGCGGTGCTTCTGGCCGTCCATTATCGGGTGTTCGCCGCTCACCACACAGCCGATTGAGCGCAGCGCCTCGGCGAACTCGTCCTTCGGCGTCATCGCCGGGCCTTGCTGAGTGGGCACGTTCTCGGGCTTCCAGCGCTTGAGCTTCGTCATGTCGACTTTCGGCCCCGCGTACCAGGACTTCGCGGCTTTGTCCCACACGGCGCCGGCCGCCTTGGCGGCGACGCGTTCGCCGTAGGGAACGGCGAGATACTGGCGCGGCGGGGTGGCTGGCGACTGCTTGGGCCGGGCCTGGGGAGCAGCCGCCGGCGTCCATCGGGCAAAGGGGGCTGGATCCACACCGGCCGGGACATACCAGGACTGTTCCTGACGATCCCAGCGCGCACCCAGCGCTTTCGCCTCGTCCTTCTGCGGATAGGGGACGTCGATCCAGATCTTGCTGGATTGGCTGGCCTGGCTGGCCTGGTCTACCTGACCGGCCTGGGTAGTCTGCTGCTCGCGTTCGTGTTCAGTGATCTGCCGTTGCAGGTCCTTGTCGTTGAGGAGCGCGGCCACGTCGGCCGACTTGCGCGCTTCTCGGGCGGCGGCAATGTCCTCGTCGGTGCTGTTGGGGTCGCGGCGCACCCGTTCTTCCTCGATTCTCGCCAGCCGGGCCGCTTGCTCGTGCGGGTTGATCGGGTCGTGACGGGGGTCGGCAACTGCCGTTGCGCCGTCGCTTGAGTCGAGCGCCGTGCTCGGAAGCACGGGGGTCTGCGTGAAGCTCTTCATGGCCGCCTCCTGATTCTCTGTGTTGTCGTGGTTCTCTGCGTTATCCTGATTCTGTGCGCTGTCCTGGGTCTGTGCCTGCTGGCTGGTCTGTTCTTGAACCTGCTGCTGTTCGAGGGCCAGCACATAGCCGTGGATCTTCTCGGCGTCGGCTGCGGCACGGAAAATCTCCAGCGGATCGTCCCGCAGGACATTGATCCACGTGCCGACGTAGGCCGCGTGCTGGCCGGGATCGTGGCCGATCCCGAGTTCGTCGCCCAGAATCATGCTGGCGATTTCGGCCCGCAGCTCTTCCTTGGCGTAGCCCTCGCTGCCAAAAGGATGCGCCAGGTCGCGGCCCAGGCGTGATGGGTGGCCAGTCCAGTGCCCGAGCTCGTGCAGTGCGATCGCGTAATAGTTGTCGGCGCTGGGAAACTGGCCCTTGTCGGGAAGGTGGATGCTGTCGGTCCGCAAGCGGTAGAAGGCACGGTTCTGCCCACCGTGCTGGATCACGGCGCCGGACGCCAGCAAGATGGCTTCGGCGCGCTCGACGGCATTCCAGGTCTGTTCCCTGCGCTGCATCGGCGGCAGGCCGTCGATCTGCTCGGCGTTGAACACGGTGGCAAAGAACACCCGCGGTCGCTCCAGCCGCACTTCCGCCTTGACCGGCTTGCCCTGGGCATCGAGGACGGGCTTGCCGCTCTCGTCGGTGCGGAGGTTTTCCTCGCTGAACTTCCAGTACTGGATGGCCGTACCGTGCTCGCCCTTGCGCACCTGCGCGCCGGCAGCGACGGCCTGTTTGTAGGTCAGCCAGCGTTGATCGACGCGGCCCTGGCTCATCAACTGGATGGCGTTGATGCCGCGATAGCGCTTGCCGGTGGTCGGGTTGATCGGGAGTAGGGAAGCCGCCTCGCCCGCTTCCCAAGGCCGCTGCCAGGGCGCGGTGCCCTGCC
>DPSD01000663.1:0-668 GCA_003538495.1 Accumulibacter sp. | reverse complement strand
CAGTTGCTCGATCAGCTTCTCGGCCACCTGTTCGTGAAATGCTTTTTTGGTGTCGGCCATCGTCCTTACCTCCTCGCCTTGGCGGTGGTCGTGGCGGCCGACGCGGTGGCGTCCACCAGGTCGATGTCGCTTTCGGCGGCGTCCTGCTCGCTCAAGGCGTCCTCAATGAAGGCGCCGGCCTGCTCGGCTTCGTCGGGGTCGAACTCGGCTTGGTAGCCGGGAGTCATCGCGTCGAGCAACTTCTCGCGCAGCGCGCCACCGGCGTTGGCCTGGTCGCCGGCTGCGTTGGCCGGATCGTCGGCCCTCTCGGCGAAGGTCACGTCGTTCTTGGGAAGGGGGTTTCGGTCATTCATCGCCTTTCTCCTTGCGGTTGCTGTCAGTGGGGTTGCCAACTCGCTACCAGGTCAAAACTGCGCGGATCACGCCCTTGATCTGCGAACGGTGGATCGGGCCGAAGTAGCGGCCATCGAAGGACGTGCCGCTGACGTCCGACATCAGCAGCAGCTCCGAACCGCCCAGCGTGAAGCGCTCGGTCGGAAAGCGCGGCAGGGGTAAGCCGTTGCTGTCGGCCCGGATCGGGGTGCTGTACGGCAGCAGCTCGCCGTTCACGCGCACACCTTCATCGCTGATGGTCACTGCGTCGTCTTTGGCGGCCAGGACGCGCTTCA
>DPSD01000457.1 GCA_003538495.1 Accumulibacter sp. | reverse complement strand
TCGGGCAGTTCGAGAATCTTGATAGCGGATACAAGTTCTACAGCAACGATCCGCAATGGCAAGTGATGGCCACCGGGCTTGGCAACGTCGGTGCTCCATATACGGGGAGCGTGGCCGACCTGACCTTGCTGACGAACGAGATCCTCGACGCAAACGGTGGCGGCAACGCGTCGCTCGGATGGGTCGGGCTGACCGCCGGTCCCGCTAACGGGGCAGCGCCCTGGGGTACGATATCCGGTATCGACGCCGCCGCTCGCTGGGTGTGGTACAGCAGTAACGGTGATCCGGATCCGACAACGCCCGGATTCAATCATGACGAGTGGTTGGTCTTCCGGATAGCGGTGGCTGCGACCCCGACTGTTCCGGAACCGGCAAGCCTGGCGCTGGCGGGATTGGCATTGGCCGGCCTTGGCGCAATGCGGCGGCGCAATAAAGCCTGATCTGCGTCAGGCGGCTCGGCGGATACGCGACGGCGGCTTTGGGCTGCCGTCTTTCGCTGCTGCGCGTTAGCCATTTGTCGTCTCCACAAAAACGACGCTGCAGCGATTCGCCAACGGTGCGGGACGCGGCTGTCGAGTCCCCCGGGAACTGGTCAAAACGCGGCGGACAGGTGGCCGAGCGGTCTGCCGATCAGGGCTCGATCGCTCGCGGATCGAAATCGAGGACGCCGTGACTGACCGGCCAGACTTCGCCGCTGACCAGCAGACGGCCTGCCGGGTCCTGGACGACAGCAATCCGGCTCGGACGACCGGCAAAGCGGCCTTGGGCAAGGTCGATCGGCACGGCTGCCTGAACCAGGCCGACGCTGCACAGATAGGCGGCGGCAGGGCCGGCGGCGCTGCCGGTGGCGACGTCCTCGACCTGCCCGAGGTTGTCCCAGGTTCTCATTTCCCGGCCGTCGACGTCGAGCAACAGGACAAACTTGGCGCCGACGGTTGCCAGCAACGCTTCGAGCGCCAGGCCGCTGATTGCCGCGCGTGCCAGCGCTTCCGGGCGAAGCGGGACGATCAGGTAGGGCAGGCCGGTCGACACGACTTGCGCGGTGAGGCCAGCGACCATGTCGGCTACATTCAGCCCAAGGCTGCTCAGGATCGGGTGTAGCGCCGCTGCTGCAACAGCGCCGCCGAATAGCGGCAAGCCCTGGTCCATCTCGCAGCGGTAGCAATTACCCAGATTCCTGGTCTTGACGCTGATGTGGCCGTGCGGCAGTTTCAGCGTCCAGGAACACGATTCAATACTGGCCGCTCGGGTGCGATGCAGAACGGCGGCGGCGCCCAGAACGGGATGGCCGGCGAAGGGCAGTTCTTCGTCTACGGTGAATACCCGCGCTGTCGCGCCGCGCGCCTCGACCTCGGACAGGAAAACGGATTCGAACTGCCGCATCTCCCGGGTCAGGCGCTGCATCGCCGCTGCCGGCCAGTACTCGGTGTCGAGGAACACGCCGAGCCCGTTGCCGGTCAGTGGGCCGGTTGCGAAGACGTCGACGTGGTGGACGGTCGGACGCGTGATGATCAATTCTCAGCTCGCGAAAGTGTTGTCGTGCTGGGGGTCTGCCGCGGACCTGGTGCGATCAATGGCTCGGAGCCGCCCGGCTGCGGGGACCGTTCCAGCGCCAGGCGTTGGCCTGTTCGAGCTGCCGATCATCGCCGCCGGGCCGGGTTAGACGTTCTCCTCGGGCAAGGGGATGAACTCGATTTCGTCACCGGGAACCTTGGCAAAGCGCCCCTCCTGCCAATCGCGCTTGGCCTGCTCGATGCGCTCCTTGCGGCTGGAAACGAAGTTCCATTCGATGAAGCGCTGGCCGAGGTGCTGGCCACCGATGATCGCGATTCGCGATTCGCTGGTCGCTTCCAGGACGACGCCGGCGACATCGGCGAAGACCGCCATGGCGTGTTCGGAGATCGCCGTGTCGCCGACTTTCAAGTTGCCCTGGGCGACATAGACGGCGCGTTCGTCGGCGCTCGGCAGGGCGATGCGCTGGCCGGCGTGCAGCTGCGCCTCGACGTACAGCGTGTCGGCAAAGACCTTGACCGGCGAGGCGACGCCAAACGCGCTGCCCATCATCACCCGCAGCGCGACGCCGTCGACGGTGAGCGCGGGGATGTCGGCCGCCGGATAATGATGGAAAGCGGCGTCCGTCTCCTCGTCGCGCTCGGGCAGAGCCAGCCACAGCTGCAGGCCGTGCAGACGGTGCGCCACCGCGGTCACTTCCGGGCGCTCGCGTTCCGAGTGCGCGATACCGCTGCCGGCGACCATCAGGTTGATGTCGCCCGGCCGGATCGCCTGCACGCTGCCGAGCGAATCGCGATGCAGGATCTCGCCCTCGAAGAGATAGGTGACGGTCGCGATATTGACGTGCGGGTGTGGTCGGACGTTGATTCCCTGACCGGCGGGAAATTCTGCCGGCCCCATGTGATCGAAGAAAATCCACGGCCCGACCATCTTGCGCTGCGCGGTCGGCAAGGTCCGGCGCACCGAGAAACCGCCGAGATCCTTGTCGCGCGGCTCGATGATCAGTTCGATCGCGCCGCAGCCCTGCTGCACGGCACAGTCCTGCTCCACTTGCGTAGTACGATTGCTCATTGGTCGCCTCCTGTCAAAAGTGGTCAGCTTGCGCTGACGAACGTGGCGTAGCCGCGGCGCCGACCGTGCTCCCGGGCCTACTGCAACTCGCTCGCTGGCAAGCGCCGCGCCGCTGGATCCTGCCGGTAGAAGGCGGCGAATTGCTCGTAGAGCGTCGGGTATTGCGCGCGCAGGAGGCCGGGTGATTCGAAGAATGCTTCGCTGATGACCGCGAAGAACTCGCCCGGGTTCTCCGCCGCGTAGGGGTCGAACAGCGTTTCCTGGCCGCCGGCCTCGGCCTCGTCGACCTGGCCGCAGAAATCCTCGTAACTGGCGTGCAGCACGCGCTGCCAGTCGGCGCGCGAGATCTCCGGCGGCAGCGCCGGGATGCCGTTCGCTTCACCGCTGAGCATGTCCAGCTTGTGCGCGAACTCGTGGATGACGACGTTGTAGCCGGCGCCGGCCATCTGCGCGTCGCGCCAGGAGATCAGCAGCGGACCGCCTTCCCAGGCTTCGCCCGAGGCCAGTTCCTGGTACTCGTGGACAACGCCGAATTCGTCCTCGACGCTGCGCGGGATGACGAACTCGTCGGGATAGACGACGATCCCGACCCAGCCGCGATAGTAGTCGAGGCCCAGATTGAGGATCGGCAGGCAACCCTGCACGGCGATCGAGACGCAGATCTCGTTGCTCAGTTCGAGCCCGCCGGCGGTGGTGAACTCCTTCTCGGCGAGGAAGTCCTCGGCCAGCGCGCGCAGCCGGGTCAGCTCGGCGGCGTCGAGAGCGCCGAGAAAGGGCAACGTGGCAACGATGCTCCGCCACAGGGGATCGGGGATAGGGGCGGTTTCCGGCTGCTTGCGCAGCCAGCCGAGCAGTTTTCTGATCATGACGACTTGACCTGTCGAGGGGCGGCGGTGGTCAGGTAGATGCCGCTGAAGATCAGCGCGATCCCCAGGTAGTGGTAGCCTTGCGGGACCTCGGCAAGGAAGATCGCCGCCAGGATGGTGCCGAACACCGGCATCAGGTGGATGAACAGGCTGGCCTTGCTGGCGCCGACCTCGCCGACCGCGCGGTTGTAGAAGACGTAGCCGAGAAAGCCCGGAAAGACGCCGGTATAGGCGATGCCGGCGAGCGAACTGGCCGAGACGTGGATGGTCCTGCCCTGCGCGACCTCCCAGGCGTAGGCCGGGGCGAGGGCGAGCAGGCCGACGACGGTGAACGCGGCGAGCAGCAGCATCGGGTCGACGCCGACCGGCCGCCACTGCAGTCCGATGGTGTACAGCGCCCAGGTGAATACCGCCGCCAGCATCCACAGGTCGCCGATGTTCAGGCTGAGCCGGGCCAGCGTCTGCGGGTCGCCGCGGCAGATGATCGTCGTCACGCCGATGAACGAGAGCAGGACGCCCAGCCATTCGATCCCGCGCAGGTGCTTCTTCAGGAAGGCCCACGACAGGGCAATGGTGGCGATCGGGATGAACGAGTTGAGCAGCACGGCGTTGGTCGCGGCGGTGTAGGTCAGCGCCACGTAGGCCAGCGTGTTGTAGCCGGCGACGCCCAGCAGGCCGAGGATCAGCACCGGTCTCCAGCCGCGCCGCAGCAGCGGCCACTGCGCGCGCAGGTGCGGCAGGGCGAGCGGCAGCACCAGCGCCAGGGCGATCGCCCAGCGCCAGAAGGCCAGCGACAGCGGCGGCACCTGCTCGCGGATGGCGCGGCCGAGGACCATGTTCCCGGACCAGAAGAGGACGGTCAGGGCGAGCAGCAGATAGGGGTGTTGCAGGCGGGCGACCATCGGCGGCGGCTGGCTGGCAAAGGCGCATTATGCCTGATGCGCCGCAGCGGCCCTTATAATGGGCCAATGGTTTCCGTTACCCACTCGGTCGCCGCGCTGGGCGACTTCGAAGACTCATGGCACAGCCTGGGCGATGGCTTGTCGGCGGTCGACGGTCAGCGACTGCGGCGGGCTGTCGATTTCGCCCGGTCGTTCTATGGCGATCGCCTGCTGGGCAGCGGCGAGGAAGTCTGGGGGCACGCGCTGGGGATGGCGCTAATCGTCGCCGGGCTCAAGCTCGACGCCGATTCGCGCCTGGCGGCGTTGCTTTTCGCGGTACCCGCGCAGCAGGAGCATGGCCTGGCGCTGATCGAGAAGGATTTCGGCCGCAGCGTCGCGCACCTGGTCGACGGGATTTCGCGGCTGAACCGCGTGCGGCCGATCACCCGCGGTTTTGTCGCCCACGCCGCCGACAGCAGCGACAAGAAGCCGCAGGAGATCAAGGCGCAGATCGAAGTGCTGCGCAAGATGCTGCTGGCGATGGTCGAGGACATCCGCGTGGTCCTGCTGCGTCTGGCCTCGCGGACGCAGACGCTGCGCTACTACGCGAACGAGCCCGACCCGCTGCGGGTGGCGGTGGCGCGCGAAACGCTCGAGCTGTATTCGCCGCTGGCCAACCGGCTCGGCGTCTGGGAGCTCAAATGGGAGCTCGAGGACCTTTCCTTTCGCTTCATGCATCCGGCGATCTACAAGGATATCGCCCAGCACCTCGACGAGAAGCGTACCGAGCGTGAGCAGTTCATCACCGAGGCGGTGGCCCTCCTGAAGCGCGAACTGGCGGCCGCCGGTGTCGCCGACGCCGAGATCTACGGCCGCCCGAAACACATCTACAGCATCTGGAACAAGATGCGCAAGAAGGACGTCGCCTTCGCCGAGGTCTACGACATCCGCGCCCTGCGGGTGATCGTCGAGCAGGTCAAGGATTGCTACACCGCGCTAGGCATCGTGCACCACGTCTGGTCGCCGATCGCCAGCGAATTCGACGACTATATTGCCCACCCGAAAGGCAACGACTACCGTTCGTTGCACACCGCCGTGCATTGCCCGGACGGGCGCGCCCTCGAGGTGCAGATCCGGACTCGCGAGATGCACGGTCACGCCGAACTGGGGGTGGCCGCGCACTGGCGCTACAAGGAAGGCAGCAAGGCCCCGCCGGAAGACCGCTACGACGAGAAGATCGCCTGGTTGCGGCAGCTGCTGACCTGGCGCGACGAGGCGGTCGATTCGTCGGACTGGGTCAGGCACTACAAGCAGGCGGCCTTCGACGAGACGGTCTATATCCTGACCCCGCAGGGCCGTGTGGTCGATCTGCCGCGCGGCGCGACGCCGGTGGACTTCGCCTACCGGGTGCACACCGACATCGGCCATCGTTGCCGCGGCGCCAAGGTCGACGGGGCGCTGGTACCGCTGAATACGCAGCTGAAGACCGGACAGCGGGTCGAGATCGTCCTCGCCAAGCACGGCGGGCCGTCGCGCGACTGGCTCAACCCGGCGCTGGGCTACCTGTTTACCCATCGCTCGCGGGCCAAGGTCCGGCAGTGGTTCGCCAGTCTGGCGCTCGAGGACATGCTCGCCGATGGGCGTGCCGTCGTCAGCCGCGAAATCCAGCGGCTGGGCTACGCCGGCATCGCGCTCGACGAGCTGTCGGCCAGGCTAGGTTTCGCGCGCAGCGACGACATGTTCATCGCCGTCGCCCGCGCGACGCTGAACATGCGCCAGTTGCAGATCGCGGTGCGTGGCAGCGAGACGCTGCCCGAAGAGGAAGAAGTCAGCGCCTTGCCGGTGTCCAGGCAGCGGCCCAGCGATCAGGCCGAGAAGGGCATCCTGATCGTCGGCATCGACCGTTTGCTGACCCAGCTCGCGGGCTGCTGCAAACCGGTACCGCCCGACCCGATTCTCGGTTTCGTCACCCGCGGCAGAGGCGTTTCGGTGCATCGCGCGGACTGCAGCAACTTCGCCAACATGCGGGCGATGCATCCCGAACGAGTGATCGAAACGACCTGGGGTGGCGGCGCCGAAGGCATTTTCGCGGTCGACATCGTGATCGACGCTTACGACCGTCAGGGGCTGCTGCGCGACGTCTCGGACGTTCTCGCCCGTGAAAAAATCAATGTCATCGCGGTCAACACGCAGTCCAGGCTGGGCAATGCGCACATGCGCTTTACCGCCGAAGTCGGCAGCATTCCGCAGCTTGCTCGCACGCTGAGCTTGCTGCACGGCGTCGAGGGCGTGGTTGGCGCCCGCCGCGCCTGAAGCCCGGTGCGGCAGCCGCCAGCGTGAGCCAGCGGCTGCCGCGTTGTCGGGTCAGGACTGGAGCAGCGCGATCAAGTCGCTTTGCGATGCGTGCGGGCTGCCCCGCGACGCGCGCCGCTGGTGGTAGGTGCCGTCGGGTGCGAGTTCCCAGGACAGTACATTGTCGGTCAGATAGATCTGCAGCCCCTCGGCAATCACCCGGTGCTTGAGCTTGCGGTCGAGTACCGGAAACGCCAGCTCGATGCGCCGGAAGAAATTTCGTTCCATCCAGTCGGCGCTTGACAGATACACCTTCTCCTCGCCGTCGGCGTAGAAATAGAACACCCGATGGTGTTCGAGCTGCCGGCCAATGATCGAGCGGACGGTGATGTTCTCCGAGAGGTCCTTGACTCCGGCGCGCAAGCCGCAGACGCCGCGAACGATCAGGTCGACCTTGACGCCGGCCTGCGACGCTTCGTAGAGCGCGGCGATGGTTTCCGGTTCAAGCAGCGAATTCATCTTGGCGATGATCCGGGAGCGCTTGCCGGCGCGTGCGGCCTCGGCTTCGGCACGAATCCCGGCGACGACATTCGGCTGCAGCGTGAACGGTGCCTGCCAAAGATGCGTCAGGGTCTGCGCGCGACCCAGGCCGGTGAGCTGCTTGAAGACCTCGTTGGTGTCGGCGCCGATCTCCTCGTTGCAGGTGAGCAGGCCGAAGTCGGAGTACAGGCGGGCGGTTTTCGGGTGATAGTTGCCGGTCCCCAGGTGCACGTAGCGACGCAGCACGCTGCCGTGCTTGCCTTCCTCGCGGCGGACGATCATCAGCATCTTGGCGTGCGTCTTGTAACCGACGACGCCGTAGATGACGTGCGCGCCGACTTCTTCGAGCTTGGTCGCCCAGCCGATGTTGGCTTCCTCGTCGAAGCGCGCCATCAGCTCGACGACCACCGTCACTTCCTTGCCGTTCTGCGCCGCGCGGATCAGCGACTGCATCAACACCGAGTCGGTGCCGGTGCGGTAGACGGTCATCTTGATCGCCACCACCTGCGGGTCGGTCGCCGACTGTTCGAGCCACTCGATTACCGGATCGAAGCTCTGGTAGGGATGGTGCAGCAGGATGTCGCCGGAACGGATGCAGTCGAAGACGCTGCTGCACTTCTGCAGCGCCTTCGGCGTCCCCGGCTTGAAGGGCTGGAATTTCAGTCCGTCGCGCTCCACCCAGTCGGGAACCTGCATCAGGCGAACCAGGTTGACCGGACCGGCGACGCGGTAGAGATCGCGCTCGGTCAGGCTGAACTGTCCGAGCAGGAACTCGGTCATCGCCTCCGAGCAGTTGTTGGCGACTTCGAGCCGGACCGCGTCGCCGAAGTGTCGCTGTGGCAATTCGCCCTGAATCTTGGCGCGCAGGTTCTTGACCGCCTCTTCGTCGACGAACAGGTTGCTGTTGCGGGTGACGCGGAACTGGTAGCAGCCGAGAACCCTCATTCCGGCAAACAGTTCGTGGACGAACTCATGCAGGACCGAGGAGAGGAAAACGAAACAGTATTCGTTGTCGCAAAGTTCTCGCGGCAGGCGGATGACGCGCGGCAGAACCCGCGGTGCCTGCACGATGGCCGCGTTCGAACTGCGGCCGAAGGCATCGCGGCCTTCGAGTTCGACGGCGAAATTGAGGCTCTTGTTGAGTACCCTCGGGAAGGGATGCGACGGATCAAGGCCGATCGGGGTCAGCACCGGCATCACTTCCCGGAAGAAGAAGGCGCTGATCCACTCGCGCTGCTTGGCGCTCCAGTCGCCGCGCTTGGCGAAACGAATGCCCTCGGCGGCGAGCGCCGGCAGGATCTCCTCGTTGAGCAGCGCGTACTGCTCCTTGACCAGCGCATGCGCCTCGTCGCCGACCAGGCGATAGACTTCACGGGCGGTCTTGCCGTCGGTGGTGATCGCCACCGATCCGAGCTTGAGTTGCTCCTTGACGCCAGCCACCCGGATCTCGAAGAACTCGTCGAGGTTGCTGCTGACGATGCACAGAAAGCGCAAGCGTTCGAGTAGCGGTGTCTTGGGGTTCTTGGCCTGCCACAGCACACGCCGATTGAAGGCGATTAGACCCATCTCGCGATTCTGGAAGTAGTCCGCCGGGAAGCCGGCGGAGGCTTTCTGGACGGGGGTCTCGGTGGTCGTGGCGGCGATGTTCATGGGTTCCTTCCGTGAGAATTTGGGGGCCGGGCAGGCGTGCGATTGAAGGCAAACATATTACAGCCATCGTCAGCTAACGGGTCGATCGAGCGGCGTTTTTCTCGGTAAAGGCCCGGCAGTTGGCCGCGCCCGGCCGATCGATGGCGCTATCGCGAGTGGTGGTAAGATGGCAAGCGTGCAAACAATCCGCGTGGCCAGAAGAGAAAGGGCATGAGTTACGAACTGATTGCCGGCGTCGACCTGGGTTCCAACAGCTTCCGGCTGCAAGTCGGGCGCGTCGTTGGCGATCGGATTCATCCGCTCGATACGCTGAAAGAGCCGGTTCGCCTGGGTTCGGGCCTGACCCGGGAAAAAATGCTCGATCATGGCTCGCAACAGCGGGCGATCGAGGCCTTGCGGCGCTTTGGCGAGCGCCTGCGCGGCTTCGCGCCGGAAACGGTGCGGGCGGTGACCACCGACGCGATGCGCGTCGCCAGGAATGCCCGCATCATTCTGCCGCAGGCCGAGGCGGCGCTGGGTTTCCCGATCGAGATCATCGGTGGCCGCGAGGAGGCCCGCCTGATCTTCATCGGCGCGGCCAACGCGCTGCCGGTCGCCGCCCACCGGCGTCTGGTGGTGGACATCGGCGGTGGCTCGACCGAGCTGATCATCGGCGAGGGTACCGAGCCGCTGCTGATGGAGTCGCTGTTCATGGGCGGCATCAGCTATCGCCAGCGCTTCTTTCCGGAAGGCCGGGTCGACAAGAAGAGCTTCCGCGCGGCTGGCGTTTCGGCGGCACGCGAGATCGAGTCGATGGTCGCCGACTATCAGCGCTGCGGCTGGCAAGAGGCGGTCGGCTCGTCGGGTTCGGCGCAGGAAATCGCCGGTGTGCTGGAAAGCAACGAGCTGAATCCCGATGCCGGCAGCGGCATCAGCCGCGAAGGCCTGGCAAGGCTGCGCCAACTGCTGATCCGTGCGGGCTCGGCCGAAGCGCTGAAGCTCAAAGGCCTGCGCGGCGACCGCCTGCCTATCCTTCCCGGCGCCATCGCGATCATGTCGGCGGTGTTCTCCGAACTGGCCATCGAACACATGACGTACTCCGACGGCGCGCTGCCGCTGGGCGTCCTCTACGATCTGCTCGGGCGCTTCGAGCATCACGATACGCGCGACGAGACGGTCGTCGAGTTCAAGCGCCGCTATCAGATCGAGCGGGCGCAGGTCGTGCGCGTCGAACGCACCGCGCTGATGTTGCTCGGGCAGTTGATCACGCTCGATTCGCCGGAGCACGAGAACGACGTGCACTTCCTGCGCTGGGCGGTGTCGCTGCACGAGATCGGCGTTTCGGTGGCGCATACCGGTTTTCACAAGCATGGCGCGTACCTCGTCGGCAACGCCGACATGCCGGGTTTTTCCAAGCGCGACCAGGCGCGCCTGGCGCTGCTGATCCTTGGCCAGCGCGGCAAACTGCAGAAGCTAGCGGCGATGCCGGCCGGCGATCCGAACTGGCGGCTGGTCTTCTGCCTCCGCCTGGCGGTCCTGGCGCATCGTTCGCGCGATGACCAGCCGTTGCCGAGCTGGTCGGTCAAGGAGTCGCCGGTGGGTTTCGAACTCGCCATTCCGGCTGCCTGGCTGGACGCTTGTCCGATGACTGCCGCAGCGCTGGGCGACGAGACGCAGTTGTGGCGCCGAGTCGGGATCAAGGTGCAGGTCAGCCGTCTGCCCGGCGAGATGGTGGCGCCGTGAGCGGGTGGCGCCAAGCGCGCCGGGTGAGGGGACGATGACCGCAGCCACCATCGCCACCGTCAGGCAGGCCAGCAGCGAGCAGGTTCTGCTTGCCGGCGACTGGACGCTGGCGACGATGCCGCAGCCGATCTCCGCTCTCGAACTGCGCTTGCGCGAACTGGCGGCCGGCAATCCGCAATGGGATCTGCAAGCGATCGCCCGCATGGACAGCGCCGGCGGCATCCTGCTGTGGCGCGCCTGGGGCCGGCAGTGGCCGGCGTCGCTGGCGATTTCTCCCGGTCACCGCTCGCTCATCGAGCGCGTCGGGCGAGTCCCCGGCGACGGTCAGCCGGTCCGTTCGCCGAAGCGCCTGGCGGTTCTGCTGACGATCGGCGGCCTGGCGCTGGCGGCGGTCAGCAACCTGCTCGGGCTGGTGGCCCTGCTTGGTCAGCTGCTCCTCGACCTGGCGCATCTGTGCCGGCATCCCGGCGATATTCCCTGGCGCGAGTTTTCGGCCAACCTCTTCAAGAGTGGTGCGCAGGCGCTGCCGGTGACCGCCCTGATCGGTTTTCTGATCGGCGTCGTTCTCTCCTACCTCTCGGCTTTGCAGCTGTCGACCTTCGGTGCCGATGTGTTCATCGTCAATCTGCTGGGGATCAGCATCGTGCGTGAGCTGGGGCCGGTGCTGGTGGCGGTCCTGGTCGCTGGCCGTTCGGGTTCGGCGATGACCGCGCAAATCGGCGTCATGCGGGTCACCGAGGAAATCGACGCCCTGGCGACGATGGGTGTTTCGCGCAGCCAGCGTCTGGTCTTGCCCAAGGTCGTCGCGCTGTCGGTGGCGATGCCCTTGCTGGTGGTCTGGTGTTCGGCTGCCGGGATCGTCGGCGGGATGGTTTCGGCCAATCTGCAGATGGACCTGTCCTACGGCTTTTTCATCGATACCCTGCCGAAGGTGGTCCCGGTCAGCAATCTGTGGATCGGCATGAGCAAGGGGGTCGCTTTTGGTTTCCTGATAGCCTTGATCGCCTGCCATTTTGGTCTCCGGGTCAAGCCGAACACCGAAAGTCTTTCGGCGCAGACGACGACTTCGGTGGTCACCTCGATCACCGTGGCGATCCTGGTCGATGCGGTCGCTGCGATCCTCACCCGCAATGTCGGGATTCCGCTTTGAGCGCGCCGCCGGACGCCGGCCGGACAGCGGCGCCGGTGATCGAGATTCGCGGCCTGTGCACCCGCTTCGGCGACGTGGTGATTCATCGCGACATCGATCTGGACGTGGCGGCCGGACAGATGCTCGGTCTGGTCGGCGGTTCGGGGAGTGGCAAGACGACCCTGCTGCGCGCGATCGTCGGCCTGCTGGCGCCGAGCGCGGGGACCGTCAAGCTGTTCGGGCAGGCGATCCTCGACGCCGATCCGCGGCGCATGCGCGCGGTTCGCCGCCGCTTCGGGATGCTCTTCCAGCAGGGAGCGCTGTTCTCGGCGTTCTCGGTCTTCGACAATATTGCCTTCCCGCTGCGCGAACTGCGCACGCTCGACGAGGAGATGATCCGTGACCTGGTGTTGCTCAAGCTCGCAATGGTCGAGCTGGAGCCACGCCACGGCAGCCTGATGCCCGCCGAGCTGTCCGGCGGCATGGTCAAGCGGGTGGCGCTGGCGCGGGCGGTGTCGCTGGAACCCGAGCTGCTGGTCCTCGACGAGCCGACCGCCGGTCTCGACCCGGACCTGGCCGAGAATTTCGTGCAGCTGATCAAGCTGTTGCAGAAGGAACTCAGGTTCACGGTGGTGATGGTGACGCACGATCTGGATACCCTGGCAGGGTTGGCGACGCGTCTGGCGGTACTTGCCGATCAGAAGATAATCGCCTGTGGAACGGTCGCCGAAGTGCTGGCCGTCGATCACCCGTTCATTCACACTTTTTTCGGTTCGGGGCGTGCTGCGGCGGCGATCCGACAGGAGGCGATCTAGCCATGGAGAACCGCTCGCATGCCCTGATGGCCGGGCTGTTCACGCTGCTGCTCGGCACCGCGGCGATCCTCGCCGCGTGGTGGTTCGGCGGCAAGCACGAATTGACCCGGGAGTACACGGTGGTCACGCGGCAGAATGTCACCGGCCTGAGCTTGCAGGGACAGGTCCGATATCGCGGCATCCGGGTGGGCAAGGTGCAGGCCATCGAGCTGGACCCCGACGATCTGCGCAACATCCTGATCAGGATCAGCGTCGACGATGCGGTGCCGGTCACTCGCGGGACCACCGCCAAGATGGGCTATCAGGGGGTCACCGGCATCGCCCACATCCTGCTCGAAGACAGCGGTGACGACCCGACGCCACTCGCTGGCGATGACGGCGACGCTTCGCGGATCAAGATGCAGCCCTCGCTGATCGATGAGTTGTCGGACGCCGGCGGTGCCACCCTGCGGCAGGCGCGAGACTTCCTGATCAAGGCCAACAAGCTGCTGAACGACGACAACCTGCAGCACTTCGCCGGGATTCTGGTCAATCTCGAAGCAACCACCGGCAACGCCAACCAGGCCGTTGGTCAGGTCCGGGAGATGCTGGCGCTGCTTCCGGAAAACCTCCGCCTGCTGCGCGCCACGCTGGCCCGCAGCGAGCGGGCGGCGGCCGAGGCGACACCGCTGATGGTCGAGGCGCGGGCGCTGATCGTTCGCCTGCAGGCGGTCAGCGACAAGGTCGACCTGATGATCGGCGACCCGTCGCCGAGCGGCATCGGTGCGCTGGCGCCGCGCCTCAACGAGCTCGGCAGCGAGCTGTCGGCCAATTCGCGGCAGCTCCAGCGGGTGCTGCAGATGCTCGAGGAGTCACCACAAAGCATCGTTTTCGGTTCGCCGAAACCTGCCCCGGGACCCGGCGAGGCCGGTTTTGTCGCGCCGCCAAGCAGCGAGGGATCGCGATGAAAAAGCTGTCGATGTTGCTGGTACTGGGTTTGCTCGCGGCTTGCGCGGGTGGCCCGCGCAGTTCGCCGCCGTCCGAGGTGTACGACTTCGGCCTGCCAGTCCAGCGCCTGATTGCCGATGGCCGCTGGTCGAAGCTGGCGCTCGAGATCCGCGCGCCGTACTGGTTCGATTCTCTGAGCATCGAGTATCGTCTGCTCTACGACGACCCCCTCAAGTTGCGCGGCTACGCCGGCAGTCGCTGGGCGGGAGCGCCAGCGCTGTTGCTCGCGCAACGCCTGCGGCAGCAACTGGGGGTGGTAGGCAGCAGCGGCCATACCGCGGTCACCTGCCTGCTGCGTCTCGATCTGCAGGAGTTCGCGCAGTCCTTCGATACGCCGCAAAGCAGCCGTGGCGTGCTGCAAGGTACCGCCAGCGTCCTCGACGGGCGGCACCGGGTGGTCGCCGAGCGAGCGTTTGCGATTGAGCAGGCGGCGGCCAGCGCCGACGCCCGTGGCGGGGTCCGGGCGCTGGTTTCGGCCAGCGAAGAACTTGGCCGGCAAATCGCCGCCTGGTTGAACGAGCTGGAGAAAAGTGGCACGCTGAAAAGCTGCCTGACGATTGCCGCGCGCTGAGCGGCGCTGCCGGCCAACGCCGCGGTATTCAATCATCTCAAGACCATCTCAAGGAGAAAGCAATGGGAACCCCGATGAGCACGCCGACGCCGAATCTGGACGAACCGTATCTGGTTCGCACCGATCGCGAGGGCATCGTGACGCTGACGCTGAACCGGGCGCAGCAGTTCAACGCGCTGTCGCAGGCGATGATCGCCGCGCTGCAGGCGGAACTCGACGCGATCGCGCTGGACCCGGCGGTTCGCGTGCTGGTCGTGGCCGGCTCCGGCAAGGCCTTCTGCGCCGGCCACGACCTCAAGGAAATGCGCGCCAACCACGACAAGGCGTTCATGCAGGATCTGTTCAGGCGCTGCGGCAAGATGATGATGACCATCACCCAGATGCCGCAACCGGTGATCGCGCGCGTGCACGGCATCGCCACCGCAGCCGGTTGTCAGCTGGTGTCGATGTGCGACCTGGCGGTGGCGGCCGACGGTGCGCGCTTCGCCACCTCGGGGATCAACGTCGGGCTGTTCTGCGCGACGCCCGGCGTTGGGCTGTCGCGCAACCTCGGCCGCAAGCAGGCGCTGGAAATGTTGCTGACCGGTGATTTCATCGACGCGCAAACGGCGCTGCAACAGGGACTGGTCAATCGCGTTGTCGCCAGCGACGCGCTCGATGCCGAGATCGACAAACTTGCCGGGTCGATCGTTGCCAAGTCGTCGGTGGCCATCGCGATGGGCAAGCAGATGTTCTACAAGCAGCTCGAAATGGGCCTCGAAGGCGCTTACCAGTATGCCAGCGAAGTAATGGCCTGCAACATGATGACCGAAGACGCCGCGGCAGGGATCGACGCTTTCATCGGCAAACGCAAGGTCGAGTGGCTGGGCCGGTAGTCTCGGGGCGGGCGCCGGATCTGCCGTCTGACCCGGCTGCGGCCGTCAGCCGGCCAGGGCCGGTCAGATCACCACCAGCTGATCGTGCCCGCCGGCCTTGGCGTCGTGCAGTGCCTTGGCGGCACGTTTCAGGACCTCGTCAAAGGACTGGTCGGTGTCCTTCGCCTGGCTGGCGCCAACGCTGGCGGTGAACTGGACGGTGCCGTTGTCGGTGGCGATGGCAATGTCGGCGATTCCTGCCCGTAGCCGTTCGGCGAGCACCACCGCCTCGCTGACGTCGGTATCGCGCAGCAGCATCGCGAATTCCCCGGCGTCGAGTCTGCCGAGCAGATCGCTGCCGCGCAGACCGTCCTTCGCCACGTCGGCGAAGGCGACCAGCACCTGGTCGCCAACGGCATGGCCGTAGCCGTCGCTGATCCGGGTGAAGAAATCGATATCGACCAACAGAATGGTCAACGGTGAGTGGGCGCGATGCGCGCGTGCGACTTCTTCCTTGAGCGACTCAACGAAGTGACGCCGGTTGCTGACGCCGGTCAGCCAGTCGGTCGTTGCCAGATGCTGCAACTCCGCGTCGCGATTGGCCAGCGCCTGCAGCAGGTGCAGCGATCGATAGGCGACGACCACCAGTGGCAGGCTGATGCCCAGGGCCAGCAGCAACACCCACACGGTCTGCTTCAGCCATGGGGCGAGCACCTCGTCGTAGTCCGCCGAGACAGTGACCACCAGGGGGAAATCGGCGATCGACCCATAGCTGGTGAGCTGTCGTCGCGGCGTGCCGGTGGTGTCCTCGAGCAGGACCACGTTGCTCAAGTGCGGCGCCGGCAGCTCGCTGGCCAGCACGCCGCCCGCAACATGTTGGCCGAGTCGTTGCGGGTCGTCGGGCGTCACCGCCAGGACGGTGCCGTCAGTCCGCAGCAGAGTGATTGATCCGCCTGGCTTGCGACGTTGCTTGTCCAAGATCTCGCTTAGTTTCGCCGGATCGATGACGGCGACCAGCATCGAGATGCCGTGTGCGGGAGCAACCAGCCGCAGGGCGACTGGCAGGCCGACGTTTCCGCCCGGCTGAGCGCGCGTGGGGCGGCCGATGAACACGGCAGCGCTGGTTGCCGCCTTGAAATAGTCGCTGTCAGCGACGTTCGCCAGAGGGCTGGCGGTTTCTTTCAGGGCGTCGACGAGGTGGCCGTCGGTGGTCACCAGCCGAATCTCGATGGCCGAATCGGTGCGGCTCTGAAATCCCTCGATCAACTTCCGGAAAGCAGGGTCGCGGCCCGGGTCTCGCCCGGGGTTCGCTTCCAGAGCTTGCGCACAGGCCGCCAGGAAGACGTTGAGCAGGCGAAACTGCCGACGCGTCTGGTCTTCCACCGCATGGGTCATGCGCTGCAAGGATTCGCCCGCCGCGACGATGCGCTCCTGCCGGGCCGATACGACCCAGATGCCGACGAAGGTCCACAATGCCGCGATAAACAGCAGCGTCAGCACGATGACCGTGCGCGGACTCGCCCATCCCGCAAGATTCTTGCTGCTGGCTTTTACCATGCCATCTACCCGTCGACCTCTCGCCCACACCTGCGGCATTCTAGCAGCCAGTTCGCCTTGCCCGGCAATCTGCTGGCCGGGCGTCCGCGGCGTTCTTCCGACCGGGCTCAGCGCGACCCTTCTGGCGGCTGGGCGGCAGAAGGGTCCGGGTCCTCGCCCAGCCATTCCGCGTCCTCGCCTTGCACGTCGATGATGCCGCTGAAGAATTCGATGGCCGTGGCGGCTACCTGGGAGGTATCGTAGTAGGCCCAGGCGCCGGCACCCAGCGCGCCGACAACCGGGACCCAGCGCGCGATTCCCTTGCCGATGACCCTTTGCCCGATATGCATGCCAATCTTCAGGACGACCGCCTGGACCTGCGGGCGCGAGGCGCGCTGGACGACGTAACGCTTGCCGAGCTGAGCCACCAGGTCCCGGACGGCCTGCGCGTCGGTATGCCGGAAGAGGCAGTAGATCATTTCTTCACGACCCAGGTCCTGCGTCTTTCCGTAACACGCGGCGATGTCGGCGACCATCTGCGTTTGCAGTTGCCAGAGCGCGCGCAGTTCGGGAAGGAGCGTCAGCCAGCCCAGCGGACCGGGCGGCAGACTGAGTCCGCCGGTGGTCACCGCCGCGTGTCTGGCCGTTGCTCCGGCAATCATCCGGGCCCGGTGTTCAGGTCTGGGGTGGGCCGTTTCGCTGGTAGCCGGCGTCTGGCCGATGTAATCGAGGATCGCTTCGGCGATTCGGGGGCCGGCTCTGACGCCGAAACGGCGTTTCGAGAAGCGTCTATCTGGCATGGTCAGGGAACGATCGGTGGTGGACGGAAAGAAGCGGGGCGGAACTCAACGGTGCCATGGTGCGTCATTCCGCTGTTTTGCGCCAGACGCTGGCCAGCCAGGGCTGCTGCGCGCAAGGCACGCCGGCCGGACGGAAATAGTGCTCGATTTCGCGGTAACCGCTGCCGGCCATCAGGCCGCGCCAGCCGGCCAGGTCGTGATAGCTGGCGTAGCGCCCGCCGTTCCAGCCCTCTTCGTTGTCGCCGCGGGGGTTCGAGCAAAAAAGCACGCCGCGGGGCTTGAGGGCGGCATGCAGTTGGCGAAGAACGCGCGGCAATTCCTGGTTCGGCACGTGAAACAGCGAGGCGTTGGCGAAGACGCCGTCGAAACGCTCGCCGGGCAGGTCAAGATCGAGAAAGTCCTGCTGCCAGACCGTGCAGCCGCTGTCGTTCCGCGCCATGTCGACAAAGGCCTGGGCGCCGTCCAGGCCGATGGCCAGATGTCCGAGGGCGGCAAAGGTCTTCAAATCGCGCCCCGGTCCGCAGCCGAAGTCGAGAATAGCGTATGGTGCCGGCCCCTCGATGTGGCGCAACAGCGCGGCGACGTTCTGACTGACGTCGTGGTCGCGGGTACCCTCGCGAAAGTCCTCGGCACGCTGGTTGTAGTGGTCCAGCGTCCGGGTCGTGATTTGCTGGAGGTCGTCGGGACGGAGTGGCATCGGTGCTCGTCGGTGGTTGGCGGTGGTGGACAGGCTCCCCGCTCGCAAGAAGCGAGCCGGTCATGGGTGTCGATGGCAAATGATCGGCAATGGCGGCGTGCCCATCGCGCCGTAGACTCGCAGGCGCACGGTTTCGTTCGCTGCCGATGGTCCATCGGCTGATGGCACGGGCGACTCCGCTGGGGCCGTCGCTCGTCGCTTTCCAGCTCATTGGCGCGGTGCAGTAGTGCCGAACGAAGCGCGTGGAGTCACCAGGGCGTTCCTTCCGGTCGTGGCGCTGCGCGAATTCGCTCAGCGGCGATGGCAGGTGCACGATCTGGACAATCCGCCGCGGATATGCGACTCTCGCCAGCTCGGCGAACCCCGCCGACGCTCTGGTGGCGTGCTCCAGCCCTTGCCAGTCCCTGCCTCCGCTTATGATCGTCAGCGCCCGCTCAGCCTGTTGTGCCCGGCATGCCCGATAGCGGGTCACTTGCCCGCCGGCGTTTGCGGCGCTTGCAACGCCTCGGCGAATCTGACGTGCGTGTAGCCACTCAACTGCAACGCATCATCGTTCGTATCGTGTGGGCCGGCGTGGTCGTGGTGGCGCTGACCGGCATCGGTACACTCGGTTTTTACGACATTGCCGGCGATGACGCGAACTGGTCAGACGCGCTGTACATGACGTTGATCACCATCTCGACCGTTGGTTACGGCGAGATTGTCCCGCTGCACTCGATCAGCGAGCGTCTGTTCGCGGGCTTTGTCGCCATTGCCGGTCTGGGGGCGCTGACCTTCCTGTTTACCAGCCTTTCGGTGTTCTTCCTCGAAAAAGACCTTGATCACTCCCTGCGGAGACGACGGATGGAAAAACGCATTCAGAAGCTGCGGCAGCATTTCATCATTTGCGGTTTTGGGCGGGTCGGTCGCAGTGTCGGCGGGGAACTGCAGAATACCGGTCGTCATTTCGTCGCCATCGACGTCGAAGAAGCGCGTTTCGACGCCAACTTCGAAAAGTTCCCCGGGCTGCTCTCGCTGCAGGGCGATGCCTCCGACGACGATCTGCTGGAGGCCGCCGATATCGTGGATGCCAGAGGACTGTTCGCGGTGACGGGCGACGATTCACGCAATTTGATGATCATCATCACCGCCCGGCAGCTCAATCCCGGCTTGCGTATCGTGGCTCGATCGCAGGAGTTGCGAAACGTCGAGAAAATGCGCAAGGCCGGCGCCGACGCCGTCTTCTCTCCCGACTTCACCGGCGGCATCCACCTGGCGTCGGCGATGGTTCGTCCGCACGTCGTCGGTTTTCTCGACGAGATGATCAAGTCGGACAAGAACGTGCGCCTTGAAGAGGTGCCGATCCCGGCAAATTTCCCGCCGACTCCGGTCGGAGAACTGCGCTTGCGTAGTCCGGACTATGTCTTTCTCGCGGTGCGCGAGGCCGACGGAGGCTGGGTGTTCAATCCCAAGGTCGATTACGTGATCCTCGCCGGAACGACGCTCATTGCCATGGCCAATCCTTCCGGGCGCGCTCAGATCAAGGCCCATCTGCTTGACAAGATGTCCTAGGCGCGGCCAGGGCGCCGGGGGCGGCGCCACGCAGCGTCGGCACTGGCCGCAGGGCGACAGATGCGAGTGCTGAAAGTTCCTGTGCTAATCTACGGCGGTGCTTTGTGCCTGTAAGGGCCTTCTTTTACTGGCCCGCTGACACAGCGACACCAAGGGAAGGTATAACCCGGGGTCGATACAGTCGTCCCCTGCACGAGGGTTCGTGATGTCCACCGAGACCGAAATAAAGCTATCGCTGTCGGCACGCGTTGCCAGTCAGTTGCCCAGGCACCCGCTGCTGGCCGACCGCACGCCACGCCGGCAACTGCTGATCAACACCTACTACGACACCCCTGACCACCGTCTGCGCGAGAACGGGATTGTCGTGCGCTATCGTCAGCAGGGTCGCGAATGGCTGTTGGGCGTCAAGACCGCGGCTCAGCTCACCGGCGGATTGGCGCAGCGAAAAGAGTGGGAGCTTCGCGGCAAGCCGGGAGAGTTCGACTTCTCCCATGTTGACGAGAGTGCCATTCGCGAGCTTCTCGAATCCCTGCGTGATCACTTGCAGCCGGTGTTCACCACCCGCTTCACGCGTCAGGCCTGGATGCTCGAACCGCGCGCCGGGGCGCGTATCGAAGTGGCCCTCGACCGCGGCTGGATCGAGGCCGGGGGGCGGCGCCAGGCGATCCGTGAGGTCGAACTGGAACTGTGCACGGGCGAACTCGGCGAGCTGTTCGACCTGGCCAGCACCCTGCAGGTAACCCTGCCGCTGCACCCCGAAGCCAGCAGCAAGTCCGAGCGTGCGTACCGTCTGTCGGCCGATCTGCCGATGACAGCGGGAAAGGCGATGCCGGTGCCGGTCGAGGCCGGTTTGTCGTCGATGGGCACCTTTCGCCTGATCGCGCTGGCCTGCGTCAACCACCTGCAGCGCAACGAGCAAGGCGTCCGTCAGGGCGATGCGCCGGAGTTCGTTCACCAGGCGAGGGTGGCCATTCGCCGCCTGCGGTCGGCGATCCGCGTCTGGGAACGACAGCTGCCCGAATCCTTTGTCGCGCGCTTCGATCCGCTGTGGCAGGAGTTGGCGCGGCAACTCGGCGACACGCGCAACTGGGATGTCTTTCTGACCGGCAGCGTGCCTGCGCTCGCCGTGGTCTTTCCGAATCACGTCGAAATCGAACAGCTGCTCAGCTACGGTCGCAGGCGCCGCTGCAGCAGCCGCCAGGCCGCCAGGCGGGCGCTCACATCGCTTGCCTATTCGCGCTTGCTGGTCGACTTTACCGCCGCCCTGGTGGCTTTGCCGGAAACCGGCGCGGGCCCGGTCGAGACCTTCGTCCCACGCTGGCTGGACAAGTGCAGCAAGCGCGTCCATCAGCGCGCCACCGAGGCCGAGGGCGGCGGCGACGCGGCGCGCCACCGCCTGCGCCTGGCGTTCAAGCAACTCCGCTACGCGCTCGAATTCTTCTCGCCGCTTTTCGCAACTGGTCCGGTGCTGGAGGGCTACCATCAATCGGTCAGCGCGCTGCAGGAACTGCTTGGCAGCCAGAACGACCTGGCGGTGGCGACGCAACTGACAGGCGACGCCCTGGCGGGAGCACGTGCCGCGCCGATCCTCGGCTGGCTGGCGGAGCAGAGCGAGGCGCTGCTGCCCGAACTCAGGACGCGGCTGGACGGTTTCCGCCAACAGCCGCCGCCGTGGAAGGAATTGTCGCAGTGAGCGAGACCACAGTGCCTGGATCGGGCGCGCAGCCCCGGGGTGTGCGGGCGCTGCCTCAGCCGGACGCCGAGCCGCCGATGCCGGCGGCGCCGTCGCTCAAAGATCGTAGATCCAGCTGGCGATCACGAAGTAGTTCAGGACTCCCAGGATGTCGATGGCGGTGGTCACGAAAGGGCCGGTGGCGACCGCCGGGTCAACCTTCAGGCGCTGGAAGATCATCGGCAGCAGCACCGCCAGCAAGGCCGCTCCAGTCATGTTGCCGAGAATGGTCAGGCCGACCACCTCGCCGAGCGCCAGGCTGTGGTGCATCAGGTAGCCATAGAGCGCCAGGATGACGCCGTAAAAACTCCCGAGCAGCAGGCCGACGCGCAACTCCTTAAGCACCAGCGGGACCGTGTCGCGGACATCAATGGCGCCGGTGGCCAGGCCACGCACGGCGACGGTGGCCGACTGCACCCCGACGTTGCCCGCCATGCCCATGACCACCGGCAGAAAGGCACCCAGAACCAGCACCTCGGCGAGAATCGCTTCATAACGCCCAATTACCGCTGTCGCCGCCAGACCGCCGACGAACGCAGCCAGCAGCCAGGGCAGGCGAATCCAGGCGATCTTGAAGGCCGAGTGGGTGAGCGTTTCGGACTCGCTGGTACCCGCCATCTTCAGCATGTCGCGGGTGGTCTCTTCTTCGAGGACGTCTATGACGTCGTCAACTGTGACCATGCCGACCAGTACGTTTTCCTCATTGACCACCGGGATTGCGAGCAGGCGATATTTGTCGACCAGCATGGCCACGGTGGTCTGATCGGCATCGGTGGTCACCTTCATCACTCGCCGGTTCATAACCTTGTGCAGTGGGGTGCCCGGGCGGGTCAGCAGCAATTGCCGTAGCGAGACGACGCCGGCCAGTCGTCCTGCTTCGTCGGTCAGGTAGAGGTAGAAGACCATCTCGACGTCTTCGCGGCTGCGGATGTTCTCGATCGCTTCCTCAACGGTCAGCGTGTGCGGCAGCGAGAAGATGTCGGTGGTCATGATGCCGCCGGCGGTGTCGGGGTCGTACTGGAGAAGGCTTTCGACTTCGTCCTTGCTTTCGCGGCCGAGCAAGGCCATCAGTTGCTCGCGCTGGTCTTCCGGCAGGTCGCCGATGAGGTCAGCAAGTTCGTCCGGTGGAACCTGTTCGAGTACGCGCGCCAGCTTCTCGACCTTCGACTCGCTCATCACCTGCGCCCGCAAATTGGCTGGCAGCTGGCTGAAGACATCGGCCGCCGTCGTGGTGTCGTTGATCGCGTAGAAGATGTCCACCACATGCGCCGGGGGTAAGTCGTCGAGAACTGACGCCAGGTCGGCGGGATGGAGCCTGGCGAGCATTTTCTGCAGCGAGGCGCGGGCGTCGCGTACGTACAGCCGATCGATCGTTTCGACCAGCCGCTTCTTTCGGTTATCGTACGCCGCAGACGCGGCTGGTTTGCTCTCGATGTTGATTTGCATGATCTTCTCCCCTTGAGGCCCACCCTGGCGAGGGGGGGAGTCTACCCGCAGGACGCCGATCGGTCCATCGATTTGGTGCGCTGCGGACGTTTTTTCTGAGGCGGTTCAAGCGGACGGTCAGCGGCTGCGACGGCCATCCGCGGCGGTGCCGTTTGGCCCTTTCGGTGGCGCCGGGCGATCGTTGTCGATGAACTCGATTCCCGGCATCTTTCGCGACATCGTCATGGCGGCGTCGTGGCCCCGTCGGGCGGACAAGGCGCTTGCCGATTCCCCGGTCGATCGCCGTCGATCTCGTGACCGCGTGCCCGATCGGGGCAGATGCCCGCACTGCTGCACGCCGGTGCGATCGGTGTTTGACGGCCGCTGCGCAACCACGCCAGGCGTGCCGGCGCGGCGACCGACGGCGGGGTCAGCGGCTGCGGTTCGGCAGAACCTCGTGCAGCAGCCTGGCGGCGTCGCGGATCATGCTGGCGGTGGTTTCCCAGTCCACGCAGGCGTCGGTGACCGAGCAGCCGTATTTGAGCAGCGCGAGGTCTTCCGGGATCGGCTGGTTGCCGGCGACGAGATTCGATTCGATCATCATGCCGACCAGTGAACGGTTGCCGAGGCGCACCTGATTGACCACGTCGGCCATCACCAGCGGTTGCAGCTCAGGCTTCTTGTAGCTGTTGGCGTGCGAGCAGTCGACCACGATATTGGTCGGCAAGCCGGCCTTGCTCAGCGCCTGCTCGGCCATCTGCACGCTGACCGTATCGTAGTTCGGCCGGCCGTCGCCGCCGCGCAGGACGAGGTGGCCGTAACGATTGCCGCGGGTACGGACGATCGAAGTACGTCCCTGGCCGTTGATTCCCAGGAAACTGTGCGGACGCGATGCCGAGAGAATGGCGTTGACGGCGATCCCGACGTCACCGTTGGTGCCGTTCTTGAAGCCGACCGGGGTGGATAGGCCGGACGATATTTCCCGGTGCGTCTGCGACTCGGTGGTGCGCGCGCCGATCGCTGTCCACGAGATCAGATCGCCCAGATACTGCGGTGAGATCGGGTCGAGCGCCTCGGTCCCGGCCGGCAGGCCAAGTTCGGCGATCTCGAGCAGGAACTGACGCGCCTGCTGCATGCCATGGTCGACGCGAAACGAGTCGTCCATGTCGGGATCGTTGATATAGCCTTTCCAACCGGTGGTGGTCCGCGGTTTTTCAAAATAGACGCGCATCACCAGGTACATCGTCTGGCGCACCTCGTCAGCGAGTGCCTTCAGCCGCCGCGCATAGTCCAGCCCGGCCACCGGGTCGTGGATCGAGCACGGACCGACGACGACGAACAGACGACGGTCGCTGCGGTCGAGAATCCTGCGCAGCAGTTCGCGGCCGCTCATCACCAGCCTGGCGGCGGTCGGCGAGAGCGGCAGTCGGGCCTGGATCTCTTCGGGGGAGGGCATGGCGTCGAAGGCGCTGACATTGATGTTGTCGATGTCGAGAGTTGTCATGGCTTTGGCAGACGGGTCAGTTGGTGAACGAGCTCTTTCACCGCGGCCACGCGGTCGGCCAGCGTGGCGCAGTGGCGTTTGAGAACCAGCCGGTCCTGCCCGGCCAGTCGGTAGTTGCGGTCCCTCTGAATGAGTTCGATGATCCGCAGGGGGTCGATCGGGGGATTGACCTCGAACTGTACGCTGATCTGTTCGGCGGTGGCGTCAAGCTTGCTGACCCCGAGTGGCTTGCACAGCAGGCGCAGGCGGTGACTGTCGAGCAGGGCGCGGGTCTGCGGTGGCAAATCGCCAAAACGATCGATCAGCTCTTCCTGCAGGTCGGCCAGCTCATCGGCCAGCGAACAGTCGGCCAGGCGCTTGTAGAGCGCCAGCCTCTGGTGCACGTCGGGCGCGTAGTCGTCAGGCAGCAGCGCCGGGGTGTGCAGGTTGACCTCGGTGGCGACCGCCAGCGGTTGCGTCAGGTCGGGCTCCTGGCCTTGTTTGAGCGCCGCGACGGCGCGGTTCAGCATCTCGGTGAACATGTTGAAGCCGACTTCCTGCATTTCGCCGGACTGGTTGTCGCCGAGAACTTCGCCGGCACCACGGATTTCGAGGTCGTGCATCGCCAGGTAGAAACCGGCGCCCAGTTCATCCATCGTCTGGATTGCCTCCAGGCGCTGCCTGGCCTGCTTGCTCAGCGCCTCCTCGTCGTGCGTCAACAGGTAGGCATAGGCCTGATGGTGCGAGCGGCCAACGCGACCGCGCAGCTGGTGCAGTTGCGCCAGGCCGAACCTGTCGGCCCGGTTGATGACGATGGTGTTGGCGTGGGGGTTGTCGATGCCGGTTTCGATGATCGTGGTGCACAGCAGGACATTGACGCGCTGCTGCGTGAAGTCGCGCATCACACGTTCGAGATCGCGCTCCTTCATCTGGCCGTGACCGACGACGATGCGCGCTTCGGGCAACAGCTTGGTGAGCTTGTCGCGCATGTTTTCGATGGTGTTCACTTCGTTGTGCAGGAAGTACACCTGGCCACCGCGCTTGAATTCGCGCAACAGCGCTTCGCGGATGATGCCGTCGGAAAAGCGGGTGACGAAGGTCTTGATCGCCAGGCGTTTTTGCGGCGCGGTGGCGATCACCGAGAAGTCGCGCAGGCCTTCGAGCGACATCGCCAGGGTGCGCGGGATCGGCGTCGCGGTCAGGGTCAGGACGTCGACTTCGGCACGAAGCGCTTTCAGCGCCTCCTTCTGGCGGACTCCGAAGCGGTGCTCCTCGTCGATCACCACCAGGCCGAGGCGCCTGAACTTGACGTCTTTCTGCAACAGCCGATGCGTTCCGATGACAATGTCCAGTCGCCCCTCGGCAAGTTCCCTGAGCGCCTGGGTGACCTCAGCTGCGGTCTTGAAGCGCGA
This sequence comes from Accumulibacter sp., assembly GCA_003538495.1. The sequence goes on along the minus strand of DPSD01000457.1, from coordinate 3,838 downwards.
GAGCTCGGCGATTTTCACCGGCCAGTCGGCGAAGCGGTCGTTGAAGGTCTGGAAATGCTGCTCGCAGAGCAGGGTGGTCGGGCACAGTACCGCGGCCTGGCGACCACCGGCTACCGCACAGAAGACGGCGCGCAAGGCGACCTCGGTCTTGCCGAAGCCGACATCACCGCATACCAGGCGGTCCATCGGTCGCCCGGATTTCATGTCGTCGATGACCGCGGCGATGGCTGCGCTCTGATCGGGTGTCTCTTCGAAACCAAAGCCGTCGGCGAATGCCTCCTGGTCATGCGTCTCGAAGTCGCACGCATGCCCTTGCCGTGCCGCTCGCAAGGCGTACAGGGCCAGCAGTTCGGCGGCGGTGTCGCGCGCCTGCAGGGCGGCGCGGCGTTTGGCTTTCTCCCATTGTTGCGAGCCGAGCGTATGCAGCGGTGCGGCGTCGGGGTCGGCACCCGAGTAGCGCGATATGACGTGCAACTGCGCTACCGGCACATACAACTTGGCGTTCCCGGCATAGTGCAGCTCAAGAAACTCCATCTCGCCTTCACCGAGGTCGAGGTGGACCAGACCCTGATAGCGGGCGATGCCATGCTGCTCATGGACCACCGGCGAACCGACCTTGAGTTCGGTGAGGTCGCGCAACCAGTTGTCCACCGATGCCTTGCGCTGGGCAAGGTGGCGGGCGCGACGCGACGGGCTGTCGGCGTACAACTCGGCTTCGGTGATGAACGCCAGCCTGTCGACCTGGAAGCCGTCGTGCAGTGGCGCCACCGCCAGCGCGAGCTGGCTGCCGCCCGCTACGAAGTCCGAAATTCCCGCGCTGGCCTGGGTTTTCAGGCCGTACTCGGCGAACAGTTCAGACAGCGTCTCGCGGCGCCCCGCAGTTTCGGCGACGATCAGGACCCGGCCATCGAAGTCGTCGATAAACGCCTTCAGACGGCCGAGCGGGTCCGGTGCGCGGCGGTCGACGGCCAGTGGCGGTAGGGCCCGGGGCGGGCCGGCCTCGCCGGCCGCGAGCTTTACGCTGGCGTAGGGCCTGGCGGCGACAAAGAATGGTTCTTCAGCCAGAAAGAGATCGCTGGGCCGAAGCAGTGGGTGGCTACGGTCACCCGACAGCATGTCGTAGCGCGACTGTGCTTCACGCCAGAAGGCACGAATCGCCTCGGGCACATTGCCGTGCAGGAAGAGCACGGCTTCTCCGGGCAGATAGTCGAAGAGGCTTGCCGTTTCCTCAAAGAAGAGCGGCAGCCAGTATTCGATGCCGGCGGTCGGAACGCCGGCCGACACGTCCCTGTAGATCCGCGAGCGGGCCGCGTCGCCTTCGAAGATCTCGCGGAAGCGCTGGCGGAAGCGGGTGCGCCCCTGGTCGTCGAGCGGAAACTCGCGCGCCGGCAGCAGGCGAATCTCGGGAACCGGATAGAGCGTGCGCTGGCTGTCGACGTCAAAGGTCTTGATGCTTTCGATTTCGTCGTCGAAAAGATCCAGCCGGTAGGGTAGCGGCGAGCCCATCGGAAAGAGGTCGACGATGCCGCCGCGGATCGAGTATTCCCCCGGTGCGACGACCTGCGTGACGTGCGCGTAGCCGGCCAGCGTCAGCTGGGCGCGGAACCGCCCGGCGTCGAGTTCCTCGCCCTGCTTCAGAAAGAAGGTATACGCCGCCAGGTAAGCGGCCGGCGCCAGACGGTAGACGGCGGTGCCGGCGGGTACCAGCAGCACGTCGCAATCGCCGCGGGTGACCGCATAGAGCGTCGCCAGTCGCTCGGAAACCAGGTCGTGGTGCGGCGAGAAGCTGTCATAAGGCAGCGTTTCCCAGTCGGGCAGCAGGCGTACGCGCAGATCGGCGGCGAAGCAGGGTATCTCTTGCAGCAGACGCTGCGCATCGCCGGCGCTGGCAGTCACTACCGCCAACAGGCGAGGCCTGGCACACTGGCTGGCCGCAGCGGCGGCGTGAGCGATCAGCAGCGCGTCGGCCGATCCGGCAAACGAGGGGAACTGCAGCCGTTCGCGGACTCCTGGCAGCGGCAGTCGGGGAAGCTGTAATGACAAGGAAAGTGACTCGCGACTCTATTTCTGACCCGGGCGACCTGCCCAAGCTGGTCAAGGCGGGGCAGCGAAAGGGCCGGATTATAGCTGATCGGTCGGTGGCGTCCGCATCGTCCCGCGTGGTCCCGGACCGTCGCGCTCTCGTGGTCTGGTGTTGGCCTTGAACGGGTCCGCGCATCCAGACCCGTTTGCTGGCAGCCCTCGCCGGCCCTGGCGGCGGTAGCGGCCGTCAATCGTCCGCCCGCTGCGCAAGCGCAGCCGTCGGATCGACGCCGCTGGCTTCGGGATCGGTCAGGCCAGTCCTTCCTCGAGTTTCGCGCACAGCGCACTGAAGAACGGCGAAGCGCCACTTCGAATCGAATAGTCAGCGGCGTCCGACAAGGGCGTCGGGTGCGGATTGACTTCCACTACCGTTGCTCCGGCGCGCTTCGCCCACAGAGGCAAGAGGGCGGCAGGTTGCACGGTGAATGAGGTGCCGACACAGAAAAAAAGATCGGCAGCGAGGCTGCGCATTTCGGCAGCGGCAAAGATCTCTTCGTCGAGCATTTCGCCGAACAGCACCAGGTCGGGCCGCGCCGGCGCGCCGCAGCGCGGGCAGGCGAAAGGTTCGCGTGCGCTTTGCTCCCAAAGGGCCGCATAGCCGCAGTGCTGCTGGCAACGTAACCGATGAATCGTGCCATGGATTTCGAGCACTTGTTGATTCCCGGCGCGGGTGTGGTAGCCATCGATATTCTGGGTGATGACGGTCAGCTGGGTCGGCGAGAACTTGCTCGCACAGACTTCCTCGAGCCTGGCGAGTGCCTGATGACCTGCATTCGGGCAGCGGTCATCGACCAGCTTCTTCAGCTCCAACAGCCAGCTCCAGACCACCTGTGGATTACGCCGAAATCCATGAATGCTGGCCACCGTGTCCGGGTCTACCTGATTCCACAGCCCGGTTGCGCCATCGCGGAAGGTGGGGATGCCGCTGTCGGCGGATAGCCCTGCGCCCGAGAAGACGACGATTTCCATCGACTCCCGGAGCAAGGCGGCAACTGACTCAAGGCTGCCTGGTGGCATGATCGTCTCCTTCTCTCTCGACTTGCGGGCGTCTGATCCTCAGTGTGAGCAGTGGGCTGGCTGCGGGCGTCTGCCGAACGAGCCAGGAAGTGTGCCGGTTGTCGGTACCGGCATGCCGATCGCTCGTCCCGGGCACTTGAGCAATTGACACTTCCGTCCGCGCGGCAGACGTCATCGCTTGAATCGATCCCCATTGTCGCATTTCCACATTGGCCGGTAACCGTTCCTGGCTGCCGACCACTCACACCCGGCCGACGCTGTAAGGTCGCGCCGCCGCCGGCCATCCTTGCAACGAGGCGTCGTCGGTCCGAGTGGAGCCTGTCTCGACCGTGGCGGCTAGCGCCTGGCGGAGGCGATCGCGATATCCGCCGAGGCCATTCGTTGTATAAATGCAACACAATGCCAAGCCAATGCTTGAAGCCATTCAAGTTTGTATGCTTAAATCCGCCGACTGCGCAAAAATCGCATCGCGTTACACGCATTCGGACCTAACAGAGATTAATCGAGGAGGAATATCTTGAAATCGAAAATCATTACTACCCTGCTGGCCTCAATCGGCCTTTTTGCAGCAGCTGGTGCCGCGCAAGCCCAGACCGCTGTTGATCGTGTTTATGTCATCGACTCGCGCGGCGAAGTCGCCAAGAGCGGCTTTGGCCTTTGCTGGCGCACGGGATTCTGGACGCCGGCCGCGGCTGCCAAGGACCCGGCTGGCTGCGCGTGTGACAAGGACCTGCTGCCG
>DPSD01000454.1 GCA_003538495.1 Accumulibacter sp. | reverse complement strand
TTCTCGATCGCAAATACGGGGTTCTCTTGTTCGCTCATGGTAAGTTCTCGGTCACTTGGAATGGGATTGACAATAAAAGCGGATCGACAATGAAGCTCGGAGGACAACTGTCAGACGCTGTCACCCGCGAGCAGGGGTAACAACTTGCCTGCACGATCAAACGCCAGCAGATCGTCGAAACCGCCGACGTGCGTGTCACCGATATAGATCTGCGGCACGGTCCGCCGGGTGGTCCTGGCGACCATCTCGGTGCGGCGCTGCGGATCGAGGTCGATGCGGACCTTCTCGATCGCGGCGACCCCGCGGGCGTGCAGCAACTGCTCCGCGCGAGTGCAAAACGGGCAAACGCCAGTCGAGTACATCAGCACGCGCGGTGCGGCGCTCACTTGCGCGCCCCCTTCTTCAGCGGCAGGCCAGCCTCGACCCACGCCGCAACGCCGCCGTCAAGGGTGTGCAGCTTGGCAAAGCCCAGCTTGGCCAGCTTGCTGCAGGCGGCGGACGAACGCGCGCCTGACTGGCAGATCAGAATCAACGGGGTGTCCTTGAACTGCCCCAGTTCGCCAGCGCGTTCATCAAGCGATCCTGACGGAATGTTGCGAGAATCGGCAGGGTGTCCGGCGACATACTCATTCGGCTCACGAATATCGAGCAACTGCGCATTCTCGCGGTTGATCAGCATCGTTGCCTGCGCCGGCGTCACCGATCGTGAGCCACCCGGGCGACGGACCGAAAGGCCCAGCAGCAAAGAGCCGCTGACCACGGCGACGGCCACCAGAAGAAGGTTCTGCTGTATGAATTCCAATCGAAGCTCCAGAAATTGATGCGGCAAGCGCGGCCAGACCCGGACGCCATCAGCCTGCAGGTACCGGCCGGACAACGACCAGGACGGACCCCTAGTCGCCGCAGAAAACCTCGCGCATCATGCCGATCAACTGCAGCGTACGGGCATCACCAACGCGATAGTAAACCCGGTTGGCGTCCTTGCGTGCGAGCAACACGCCCTTTTCGCGGAGGATTGCAAGATGTTGGGAAATGTTGCTTTGCGAAGTACCAACCGCGTCGACGATCTCTTGCACGCAAGCATCCTGATCGCCAATGACACAGAGGATCTTCAGGCGCAAGGGATGCGAGATCGACTTCAGCGCCCGTGCTGCCTGTTCGATATGCTCCTGCTTGTCGATGATGCTGGTCCGGATGGGCACGCTGCGCCAGACTCGTCGTTTATCATATAATCCGCCATTATAAGACAAAACCCCGACTGGCGGCGTGTGCTGCACACCCCGGCAAGCTGACCGCCGCCGCCCGCAGCTGCCGTCCCGGCCAGCCAACTCACGTTTCTGCAAGGCCTCTGCAGCGCATTGACCACGAACACCGCAAACTCCCTCGGCGACACCCCACCGGAACTCGCCCGGACACGCCGGGGCCCACCCGCGAGACTGACGGAACGACAGCGGTGCAACGTTGTGCGCGCACTGGCTATCGCCTCTCTCTCCGCCGTGCTGGTAATGCCAGACCACGCCGCCAACGGCAAGGAAACCGACGGCGCGTCGTCGAGCGACGTCTCCGAAAAGCAGACCGATCTGAAGTCGCTGCGCGCCCAGATCGAAACGCTACGCCGGGAAATGACCGCCGCAGAAGGTTCGCGCAAGGATTCGCTGGATCAGTTGAAGGACGCCGACCGGAGCATCTCGTCTGCCCAGCGCGAGCTGCGCCAGCTGACCGCGCAGATCGAAAAGCAGCGAGCGATGGTCAAGGATCTGGATCAGCAGTCGGCCGCGCTGGAGCAGCGGCTGAGTGCGCAACAGGCGCAGCTGGCAAAGCTGCTCTATCGACAGTACCTGCGCGGCAACCCTGACCCCCTGCGGCTGTTGCTCAACGGCGACGACCCGCATCAGGTGGCACGCGACCTGCATTACCTGGAGGCGATTGGACGAGCGCGCAGCGAACTCCTGCTCGGGATCGAAGCCAGCCTGAACCGTCAGAAGGCGCTGACCGCCGACAGCCGGCAACAGGCGGCGCAGCTGGCCGTCGCCGAAAGCAGGCAGAAGGAAGAACACGCCAGGCTGCTTGCCCAGCGCGCACAGCGTCAGGCGACACTCGACAAGGTATCGGAACAGATCGCCACCCAGCGGCGCGAAATCGGCAGTCTGCAGCGTGACGAGAAACGCCTGACGGAACTGGTCGAGCGCCTGGCGAAGGTCATCGCTGCCAAGGCGGCCGAAGCCCGCGAAGCTCGCCGCGAGGCGGAGCGCCAAGAACTGGCGCAGAAGCAATTGGCCGAGAAGGAGGCGATGCGCAAGGAGCTGCTGCAAAAGGCGTTGGCGCAGCGGGAACGGGCACGACAGGAAACGGTCCCGCAGAAGCCATCGCCGCCGGTTGCGCCAAGCCCCGAGGAAGCGCCAAGAGCCCGGCCGCCGGCACCGGAACCTCGCCGGGAGCCACCACCGGATGCCCCCGCCGCCGGCGGCAATCTGGCAAGAATGAAAGGCACGCTGCGCCTGCCAACCAAGGGTTCGGTAGCCAACCGATTCGGCACCCCGCGACAGGAAGGCAGCACCTGGAAGGGGCTATTCATCCGCGCCGGGGCGGGCAGCGAAGTCAGGAGCATAGCCGGCGGCCGGGTGGTCTTTGCCGAATGGATGCGCGGTTTCGGCAATCTGCTGATCGTCGACCACGGCAGCGACTACCTGTCGATCTACGCCTACAACGATTCACTGCTCAAGCAGGTCGGTGACGAGGTGCGCGGTGGTGAAAACGTTGCCACTGTCGGCAACACCGGTGGCAATGCGGAATCCGGTTTATACTTCGAAATTCGTCATCAAGGGAAGCCTCTTGACCCACTGGCGTGGGTCAACGGCAAATAAGGCTGCGCACGGAGTGAGGCAAATGGGTAAGTTGAAACAGGCCGGGCTGGTTTGCGCCGGATTGCTTGGTGGCATTCTGCTCAGCCTGCAGTTTTCGGCGCTGGCCGACAAGGAGCCGCGCGTCGGCCTGCCCGTTGAAGAGTTGCGCACTTTCGCCGAGGTGTTCAATGCGATCAAGAAGGGCTATGTCGAACCGGTCGACGACAAGAAGCTGATAACCCACGCGATCAGTGGCATGCTCTCCAACCTGGATCCGCACTCGACCTACCTTGATGCCGACGCGTTCAGGGACTTGCAGGTCGGCACGCAGGGCGAGTTCGGCGGCATCGGCATCGAAGTCGGGATGGAAGACGGATTGGTCAAGGTCGTATCGCCGATCGAGGATACCCCGGCCGACCGCGCCGGCGTCAAGCCGGGCGACCTGATCTTCAAGATCGACGACACGCTGGTCAAGGGGCTGACCCTGAGTGAAGCCGTCAAGCGCATGCGCGGCAAGCCCAAGTCCCAGATCCGCCTGTCGATTCTCCGCAAGGGTGAAGCCAAGCCGCTGGACATCACGCTGACGCGCGAAGTGATCAAGGTCCAGAGCGTCAAGTCGAAACTGGTCGAGGACGGCTACGGCTACCTGCGCGTCACCTCCTTCCAGGAGAACACCGGCGCGGCGGTGGTCAAGCACCTCAACGACCTGATGAAGCCCGGCCCGCTCAAGGGTCTGGTACTGGATCTGCGCAACGACCCAGGCGGTCTGCTGAACAGCGCCGTCGGCGTTTCCGCGGCGTTCTTGCCGCCGGATGCGCTGGTCACCTCGACCGACGGACGCGCCCCCGATTCCAAGCACGAATTCAACGCCTCGCCCGCAGACTATCTGCGTGGCAGCCGGGACGATTACCTCAAGAGACTGCCGCCGCAGGCGCGTACGGTGCCGATGGTGGTGCTGGTCAACGGCGGCTCCGCGTCGGCGTCCGAAATCGTCGCTGGCGCCTTGCAGGACCACAAGCGCGCCGTCGTCCTCGGCACGACAACCTTCGGCAAGGGCTCCGTGCAGACCGTTCTGCCCTTGCCCGGAAACACCGCCATCAAGCTGACCACCGCACGCTACTTCACGCCATCGGGCCGTTCGATCCAGGCCAAAGGCATCGTCCCGGACATCGTCGCCGAGGAAAGCGCCAACGGCAGCTCGACCCAGCGTTTGCGCGAGGCCAACCTCGATCACCACCTCGAGAACAACACCGACGCCGACAAGGACGCCACCCCGCTGCCAGCCAAGGAGGCGCCGGTCAAGCCAACGGGCAAGGCGCCCGTACCGTCCAAGCCGAAGAACAACGCACCCAAGGACGATGGCGGCGAAGAGTCCTCCGAGCTGCCGAGCCGCGAACTGGCTTCGAAAAAGGACTATCAGCTGAATCAGGCGCTGAACCTGCTCAAGGGCATGCAAATCATGCGCAGTACCCGTTGACCTTCCTCTCGGAGGGAGAAGAGTTGAATGAAGCGACCGGCTGGAACAGCACGCAAGGTGGCGCCAATCCGCAAGGAGCGGAGCATCCTGTTTGCCAAGTTTCCGCCGGACCAGGTACCGGAAGCTGCCGCCTGCCTCGGCCAGATCGAGCAGCTGGAGGTCGAAAGGCGTGATCAGGCGCGCGCTGTCGGCGTCGCCTACGATCTTCACCAGCACAGTCTGGAAGAACTCGAAAGCACGCTGGAAGACAAAGGCTACCACCTCGACAATACGCTGATGAGCAAGATGATGCGGGCGCTGATCTACTACGTCGAAGAGACCCAGTTGCATAACCTCGACGCACCGGTCAGACCGATGAAACGCTCGCAGTCCGAAGCGTACACCCACGCCTGGGAACGCCATCCGCATGGCGACCACGACGATACGCCACCGGAGTGGCGCGAGTACAAGTAGGTCCCGGCCGATGAACGACGAGCAGTTGCTGCGCTACAGCCGCCACATCCTGCTTGACGAGATCGGCATCGAAGGGCAGCAACGGCTGGTGAACGCCAGGGCGCTGATTATCGGTGCCGGTGGCCTTGGCTCGCCGGCCGCGCTTTATCTCGCGTCGGCCGGCGTCGGACGGATCACCCTGGCCGACGGCGACACGGTGGACCTGACCAACCTGCAGCGCCAGATCCTGCACACCCACGAGCGGATCGGCGAGCTGAAGGCCCGCTCGGGTCAGGTCGCGTTGCGACAGATCAACCCAGAAGTGCGCGTCGATGCGATTGCCAGCCGCCTGGCCGGCGAAGCGCTGGCCGCGCAGGTTGCCGACGCCGACGTGGTTCTCGACTGCTGCGACAACTTCGCGACCCGGCACGCGGTCAATCGGGCGTGCGTCAGCCACCGCATACCGCTGGTTTCCGGGGCGGCGATCCGTTTTGCCGGGCAGCTTGCGGTGTTCGACAGCCGCCAGCACGGCACACCCTGCTACCACTGCCTGTTCCCGGAAGGAGAAGATGTCGACGAGGTGCGCTGTTCGGTAATGGGGGTTTTCGCGCCGCTCACCGGGATCATCGGCGCGATGCAGGCCACCGAAGCACTGAAGCTGATCGCTGGCGCCGGCGAAACGACTCTTGGCCGTCTGTGGCTGCTCGACGGCCTGTCGATGGATTGGCGCAGCGTGAAGTTTGGCCAGGACCCGTCGTGCCCTGTTTGCGCGCTCGGCAGCGTCAGCTGAAGCGAGCCAGCAGGCGCAGGTCGGGACCGATGCAGCGCAGGTCGCGGATCACCAGAGGACGCCTGCCGGCCAGCGACTCCAGCGCCGGCAGGTCGAACATCCCTTGCGCCGCATCACCGAGCAGACAGGGCGCCAGGTAGAGCAGCAATTCGTCGACCAGACCAGCACCGAGCAGCGAGCCGCTGAGTCCGAATCCGGCCTCGGCGTGCACCTCGTTGATGCCGCGCCGCGCGAGCTCCCCGAGCAATGCCGCCAGATCGACGCGTCCATCCGGCGCCGGCAGCAAGGCGACTTCAGCGCCGCGCTGTTCGAGAGCAGCGATCCTGCTGCGGTGAGCAACGGCGGCGGCCACCAGAACGTTGCCGGCAGCCAGAATCCTGGCGGCTGGCGACAGTTCAAGCCGACCATCGACAACAACCTTCAGCGGCTGCCGCCCATCTCCTGGCCCGGCCGGTCCGTCCACGCCACGCACGTTGAGTTGCGGATCGTCGCTGCGAACGGTGCCGATACCGGTCAGGATGGCACAGGCGCGAGCCCGCCAGCGATGCCCGTCCTGGCGGGCTGCCGGACCGGTCAGCCACTGGCTGGCGCCATTGCGCAGCGCCGTCTTGCCGTCCAGGCTGGTGGCCAGCTTGAGCCGCAGCCACGGCCGGGAACGCGTCATGCGCGCGACAAAACCGATGTTGATTTCGCGCGCCTCGACCTCGAGCAACCCGCACTGCACCAGCACTCCGGCCGCGCGCAAGCGTGCCAGCCCCTGCCCGCCGACCAGCGGATTGGGATCCTGAATGGCTACGACGACCCGTCCGATGCCGGCGCTGAGCAGCGCCTCCGCGCAGGGTGGGGTGCGGCCATGGTGACTGCAGGGTTCGAGCGTGACGTAAGCGGTGGCCCCCCGCGCGCGCGCGCCGGCGCGTTGCAGGGCGTGCACCTCGGCATGCGGCTCACCGGCGCGGCGATGCCAGCCCTCGCCGACGGTCAGGCCATCCTGGACAATGACGCAGCCGACCCGCGGATTCGGAGTGGTGGTATGGAGGCCGAGTTCGGCGAGAGAAAGCGCCCGCGCCATCGATTGATGATCGGCGGCGCTGAACACCGGCGACCTCAACGGCCCAGTTTCTGTGGCGAACGAGAGACTTCGCGAATCAGCTTGGAAAACTCGTCTACGTCCTCGAAATTGCGATACACCGAGGCGAAGCGCACGTAGGCCACCTTGTCGAGTTTCTTCAACTCGAGCATAACCATCTCGCCGATCTTCTCCGACGCCAGTTCGCGCTCGCCGAGCGCCAGCAGCTTTTCCTCGATGCGGGCAATCGCCGCCTCGACGGCCGCCGTACCCACCGGTCGCTTGCGCAGCGCCAGCCAGAGGCTGGCGGCAAGCTTCTCGGGGTCGAAGCCAACCCGCGAGCCATTCTTCTTGATCACTTGCGGCATGCGCAGTTCGGCGCGCTCGTACGTCGTGAACCGCTTGTCGCATTTCAGACAGCGCCGCCTGCGGCGGACGAGGTCGCCGTCATCGTTGATCCGGGTGTCGGCGACGGTTGTTTCGTCGGCACCGCAGAACGGGCATTTCATCCCGCCCGGCCACCGTAGACCGGGAACTTCCTGCACAGTGCGGCGCCTTCGGCGCGCACACGGCTCAGCACCGCTTCGTCGCCTGGTGCGTCGAGCACGTCGGCAATCAGGTGCGCGACCAGTTCGGACTCGATCTCGGTGAAGCCGCGGGTGGTCATCGCCGGCGAACCGATACGGATCCCGGAAGTGACGAAGGGCTTCTGGGGGTCGTTCGGGATGGCATTCTTATTGACCGTGATGTGCGCCGCGCCGAGTGCGGCCTCGGCTTCCTTGCCGGTGATGTTCTTGGCCCGCAGGTCGACCAGGAAGACGTGCGATTCGGTACGGCCCGAGACGATGCGCATGCCGCGTTCCTCGGCCAGCACCCGCGACAGGACGCGCGCGTTGGCCAGGACCTGCTCCTGGTACTTGGCAAACGCGGGCGTCAGCGCCTCCTTGAAAGCAACCGCCTTGCCGGCGATCACGTGCATCAGCGGACCGCCCTGCAGGCCGGGGAAAACGGCCGAGTTGATCGCTTTCTCGTGCTCGGCCTTCATCAGGATGACGCCACCGCGCGGACCGCGCAGCGTCTTGTGCGTGGTCGAAGTCACCACGTCGGCGTGCGGCACCGGGTTCGGGTAGCAACCGGCGGCGATCAGGCCCGCGTAGTGCGCCATGTCGACCATGAAGATCGCGCCGATTTCCCGGGCCACGCGTGCGAAGCGCTCGAAGTCGATGCGCAGGGAGTACGCCGAGGCGCCGGCGATGATGATCCGCGGATGGTGTTCGCGAGCCAGCGCTTCCATCTTGTCGTAATCGATCGCTTCGTGCTGGTCGAGACCATAAGCGACGACCTTGAACCACTTGCCCGACATGTTGAGCGGCATCCCGTGCGTCAGGTGCCCCCCTTCGGCCAGACTCATCCCCATGATCGTGTCGCCGGGCTTGGCGAAGGCCATCAACACCGCCTGGTTGGCCTGCGATCCCGAATTCGGCTGGACGTTCGCCGCCTCGGCGGCAAACAACTTCTTCAGGCGGCTGATCGCTAGTTGCTCGGCAACGTCGACGTACTCACAGCCGCCATAGTAGCGCTTGCCGGGGTAGCCTTCGGCGTACTTGTTGTTCAGTTGCGAGCCCTGCGCAGCCATCACCGCATGGCTGACATAATTCTCCGAAGCGATCAGTTCGATGTGTTCTTCCTGGCGGCGGTTCTCATTTTCGATCGCCTGCCAGATCTCGGGATCCACTTTCGCCAGTGTGTCTTTAGCCGAAAACATCGTGTGCCTCTCAAGCCTTGAAAAAGAAAGGGATTATAGCATGCGCCAAAAATCCGCAGAGGCCGCACGACGACCGGCGGCGTGGCGCCCGGGCCCGCGAGAAGGGCCGCCCGGCGTAGGCCGTCGACACCTGCATGATCAGCGGCGCTGGGACCGCCCGCAAGCGCGACCGAGTGAGCTTTCCCGGCACGACTCAATCGCGCTGCACCGGCAACACCCGCTGGCGGTAGTTGATCGATAGCGAGCGGAGCAGCGGATGGGCTCGCAGGCACTCGGCAAAGTCGCGTTCCGCGCGGTCGATCAGGGCAGAGTCCGCGAGCGCGTCATAGGGGAGAAAGACCTCGGCCTCGACGCGTCCGTTGAGATAGTGCAAGACAACGCGATGCGGCTCCGGCAGACCGGCCAGCACGGGCGCCAGATGACTGACCAGCACGCTTCGATCGGGCAGGCTCTGGCTCTTGCTGTCGTGGTCCAGGTCGTCTTCGACATCGACATGCACCAACACGTCAGCCACCGAGGGATGGCTGTCGAGTACACGCTTGCGGGTCGTTTCGGCGATGCGGTGGCCCTCCGAAACGCTGATCCGCGGGTTGACGCAGACGTGCGCATCGACCAGCGACCGATGCGCCATGCGGCGGGTGCGCAACTCATGCAGGCTGCCGACCCCCGGCGTGTCGACGATCACCTGGCGAATGCTGTCGACCTCTTCCACCGATAGTCCGGTGTCGATCAGTTCCTGAAGCGCTTCCCAGGAGAACACCACCCCCATCCGGACGATCATGAAGCCAACGATCACCGCGGCAATCGAGTCGGCGAAAACGAAGCCCATCAGGTTGCCGCCGATGCCCACCGCGACGACCAGCGAAGAGGCAGCGTCGGAACGTGCATGCCAGGCATTGGCGATCAGCATCGGCGAGCGCAAGCGCTCGCCGACATGCAGCATGTAGCGGAACAGGCCCTCCTTGGCGATCAAGGCAGCGCAGGCCGTCCATAGCGCGAGCGGCGCCACCGGCGGCAGATTGCTCAGGTCCTGCAGCTTGATCGCGGCGCTCCAGATAATGGCGGCGCCGGTCACGGCCAGAATCGCCCCCAGGGCGAACGAGGCCGCCGTTTCGATACGCGCATGACCATAGGGGTGGCTTTCGTCGGCCGGGTCCTTGCTGTGATGCGCGGCAAAGAGGACCAGAAAGTCGCAAACCAGATCGGACAGTGAATGCATTCCGTCGGCGATCAGCGCTTGCGAGTTGGCAATGATTCCGGCGACCACCTGCGCCGCGGTCAACAGGACGTTGACCAGCACGCTGACCCACGTACAGCGCTGCGCCATCGCGTGCCGGCCGGGGTCATCGAAGGAGATTTCCGGGTTTTCCATGCGAGTGCTCATGCTCTGGGTCGCTTTCCGAAGAGGGGTTTGTCATATTCTATCGCCACTGCTGGGCACGCCGATGTCCAGGTTACAGCGATTGCGCCTCCAAGCCTCCGGGAGCGCCGGCAGCCCCCGGCAACGGTCGTTCGCCAACGCCGGAGAAAAACCACTGTCGCCACCCGCTGATCGCCTTCCCGTATTGACGGCGGCATGGTGCGGCGCGCGGCTTAAGGCCACCTTAAGCGGCGTCGGCTGTCGGTGCCCGGGAGCACGACTGATGGTGGTAGCCGGCGGCGAAACCTCCGGTGCGGTGGTCGCTGCGCTCGGCGTGCAGGCGCCGGCCGCCGGCGATTGGCCCGCAGATCGACCCCTGCGTCCGCTGGACACGGGTGCTCGACGGGCAACCCTGTTGCTGGCGCTCAAGTCCGGAAACTTCGGCAGTCGCGACTTTTTCGGCCGGGCGTTGGAGGTGGTGCAATGAGCGCCGAGTCGGCAGCGCACGAAGCCCTTTGCCGCACCGCCCGCGCGCTGTACGAGCGCGGTCTGACGCATGGCTCGACCGGGAATCTGGGCGTCCGCCAGGGCGATGGTTAACTGCTGAGCCCCTCCCATGCGTCGCTCGGCGAACTGGATCCGGCGCGTTCTGCCCGGCTCGATGGCGATGGCCACCACCTCTGCGGCGACCAGCCAACAAAGGAATCCTTGCTGCACCTGGCGGTGTCGGCGCTCGCCGAGCTTGACCTGCACGATCTGCTGCCATCATTGACCGTCCACTTCCTCATGGGCATTGGCTCGCTGCCGCTGCTCCCCTCCCGGCCGCCGGGGGATACGGCGCTGGCCGGCGCCGTTCGCGGCTTGGCCAGCAGGCACCGCGCCCAGCTGCTCGCCAACCACAGCCCGGTGTTTGCCGGCAGTTCACCGGCGACGGCGACCGACGCCGTCGAGGAACCCGAAGCCACGGCACGGCTCTATCACCGGCTGCTCGGCAAGCGACGGGCGCCTGCTCAGCGCAGACCGGGTGGCCGAACTGCGGCGGCGCCAGCCCTCCTGAGGGCACACCATGTAGGTCATCACCGTCGACTTCACGATTCGCCAGCGACATCTGACCGCGTTCATCCCGATACGGCTCGAAAATGCGCGTGCCGCACGCGACAGCGAAGCAGGCTGCCGGCGAGCAATACACCGAAGCGGAACTGGGCGACCATGCTGCACATGAGCCGGACGCCGACCCGCGAAGCAATGCTGCGGCTGGCCGGCGATGGCCTGGTGGAAGTTTGCCCGCGCCACGGGATGCGGGTCAAACCGGTATCGATGGTCGATATGCGCGAGATGCGCGAGATGCGCGCCACGACCCACGACATGGACGCGGCCCTCGAACGCGATGACTTGCCGGCCTGGGCTGAGGCGGACGAACGATTCCACGCCCTGTTGGTCAGCGCAGCCGCAAAGCTGCGGCTGACCGAGTCGGTGCAGATCTATGTCGGCCAATCGCACCGGGTGCGCATGCAGACGCTGCGCCTGCGACCGATACCGCTCACCGCCAATCGCGATCACGAAAACGTGGTGGACGCCGTCGAGGCTCACGATGCCATGCGCGCTCGGGAGATCCACTATGTCCACCGCGAGAAAAGCCGCCGCATGCTGATCGAACTTCTGACCAGGCACAGTCTGGCGCAGCTCTGAATGCCCGATCGGCAGCTCGACACGCAGCCGTCGGCAGACGCCTAATGAGCGCGGCGGCTCAACGTCCGAGCGAACTCACCACTTGCGAAAAAGTGTGGGCGATTTCCTCTGTCTGCGGATCCCGCCCCAGCCGTTGCTCGATCTGGGCGAGCATGAAGATGCCGCACAGGACGTGGTTGTCGCTGTCGTCGTGCTCGACGACCAGGCAGCTAGGCGTTCCCAAGGCCTTGAGCGTGGCCACGACATTGCCGACCCTGGCGCCAGCCACGTCCTTCAGATGCATCACCTCGGCGTCGTCGTGCTTGTTGATCATCACGTTGCCGACCACCAACTCGCCAGGGCGAATGCCCATCGCATGCGCCGCGGCGAGTGGCCGGTGGCCCCTGGTGCCGGCCTCGGTGACGACTCCCAACAACTGCCGCTGCTCATCGCTGACCAGCAAGTAGTGCACCTTGCACAGGGTCATCACCCGATTGGCCTCGTCGAGCGAGGCATCACGCGAAATGCTGACTGGCGCAAGCCGACGAAAATCGGTCATCGCCTCGATGGCCGGCGAAGTTACGTC
Source organism: Accumulibacter sp. (assembly GCA_003538495.1). The sequence continues at coordinate 1,544 of DPSD01000454.1, read as the reverse complement.
AAGCGCCGTGCGCGCCGCGAGCTTCGGGAGGTAACACGGGACACCGCGCTTGAGCCGAGTCCAGGGCAGAGGCTTGTAGTGATGGTCGGACATTTCCTGACTCCTCGCGGTCGCTGACCGTACGCCAATTAGAGCACTTATTAGAGCACTTATGATTCCTCTTCGACAAGCTTCTGCAAGCGTCCCGCCGGGATTTTTCGCCACCACCGCGCCATCCCGGCCGCGGTCTGTGCGACGTCGGTAGCGGGCACTTCTCGGGCACCGGGTCTCATCCGGAGCGACCCGCGGCACAGCTGACCACAGGACCGCCGGCGGCGCCGGCTGAAAGCCCTGGCGACGGCCCGGCCCCGTGGCCAGCAACAGGCGCTCCGCCGACGCCCGAATTGCGTCGATGCAGTCTTGAAGGTAGTATCCATGCCGCGCGCCGGATGATTGGTCTGGTCCCGACGTCTTGCCTGTTCGACGACCCGATCCGACGTACGCTCCATTTTGCTTGTGGCAGTGACCAGACGCCGCCTTCGCTTCCTGACAAGGGTCCTTATCCTAACTTCGCAACTTCCCCTACCGTTACCAGAATGATTCCCGGCCTACTCAAGAAGATTTTCGGCAGCCGCAATGACCGGCTGATCAAGCAGTACTCGCGGGTTGTCCGCAAGATCAATGCGCTGGAAGCGGGTATCAGCGCCTTGTCCGACGAAGATCTGCGCGGCAAGACGGTCGAATTCAAGGAACGTGTGGCCAACGGCGAGACCCTGGACGAGTTGCTTCCCGAAGCATTCGCGGTCGTTCGCGAGGCCGGCCAGCGCTCGTTGGGGATGCGCCACTTCGACGTGCAGCTGATTGGCGGCATGGTCCTGCACGACGGGAAGATCGCCGAGATGCGTACCGGCGAAGGCAAGACGCTGGTCGCGACCCTGCCTGCCTACCTCAATGCACTGGCTGGCAAGGGCGTCCATATCGTCACGGTCAACGACTACCTGGCCAACCGGGACGCCGAATGGATGGGACGACTGCACCGCTTTCTTGGCCTCTCGGTCGGCGTAAACCTCTCGCAAATGCCCCACGACGACAAACAGGCCGCCTACGCTTCCGACATCACCTACGGCACCAACAACGAATTCGGCTTCGATTACCTGCGCGACAACATGGTTTACTCGTCCGACGAGCGGGTGCAACGCAAACTGAGCTTCGCGATTGTCGACGAGGTCGACTCGATCCTGATCGACGAGGCACGCACGCCACTGATCATCTCGGGGCAGGCCGAGGACCACACCGACCTCTACGTGCGCATGAACAAGGTCGCGCCCCTGCTCGAACGCTGCCAGGAAGAAAACGGTCCCGGCGATTACTGGGTCGACGAGAAAGGTCATCAGATCCTGATGACCGAGGCGGGTCACGAACACGCCGAAGACATTCTGGCGGCTGCCGGCCTGCTTCCCGACGGCGGCAGCCTCTACGACGCCAGCAACATCCTGATGATCCACCACCTTTACGCCGCCTTGCGGGCCCACAATCTGTTTCTCAAGGATCAGCAGTACGTGGTG
>DPSD01000456.1 GCA_003538495.1 Accumulibacter sp. | reverse complement strand
GCAGGTGGCCGACCATCAGCGCGAGCAGGTAGCGATCGGTCTTGAGCAGTGCCCGCCTGCTGCTGGTCGACTGGAAGATCACCCGTGCTTTGCCACGCAAGTCGGCTGGCAAGGCCAGCGGACCGACTTCCTGCAGCACCACCAGCGCGTCGGCCAGCCGCAGCGAGGCCTGCGCGGCGGGATCGACGAGGATGTCCCGATAGAGGTCGGTGCCGGTCAGGATCAGCCCGACGCCGCCCGGGCGACGCGCTTCCCGCCACGCGGCGATCGCCGGCGCCGAGCGCCGGGCGTGCAGGGCGAGCATCGCCCGATCGTCGTCGGCGAGCGCGTCCGGCCATTGTCGGATGATCCGCGTCGATGCCAACCCGGAAAGGAATCGCTGCCAGCGGCGTGCCGTCCGCCAGTTGCCGTTATTGGCATCGGCGAGGGCCGGGCTCACAATCACTACTTGCTGGAGCTGGCGCGATCCGCTCACCTGATCGGGCCGCTTGTATCGAGGAGACGCGGAACGATGAATCCATGACTGCACTCTGCCAATGGGCCGCGGCCGATGCCGCGCGAGCGGGCCGGGTGCCACAGCTGATCTCGTCGCTGCAAACGGCCCGGCAGCGCACGCTGGACCTGCTGGCCGCCTTTGAAGACGGTCTGGGCCCGGCGCTGCGCGTTCCCTTTTCGACGCAGCTGAATCCTCCCTTGTGGGAAGCCGGCCACGTCGGCTGGTTCCAGGATTACTGGATCGCGCGCAACCGTCAGCGCGCCCTGGGCATCGCTGCTGACCCCGATCACCCGCGTCCCCCCGGGCGCCTGCCCGACGCGGACGCGCTCTACAACTCCAGCGTCGTCGCGCAAACAGTGCGCTGGCAGCTGCCCTTGCCGGATCTGGATGCCACCCGCGCCTATCTCGCAGCCGGTCTCGCCGAAACGCTGGGTCTGCTCGGCCAGACCGCAGCGACGCCGGCCGACCTGTATTTCTTCTGGCTGGTGCTCTTCCACGAGCAGATGCACGGCGAAGCGGCGACCTACATGGCGCAGGCGCTCGACATTTCGCTGCCGGAGGCGTTGCGGCCCCAGGCACCGCAGGTTCTGCAGCGCCAGCCAGGGAGCGGCCATTCGGGCCATTCGGTCGAGGCGGTGGAATCGGTGGAATCGACCGAATGGCAGCTGCCCGATGTCGAGTGGGCAATGGGTTACGACGGGCCAGGCTTTGCCTTCGACAACGAACTCCACAGCCATCGTCGCCCGGTCGCTGCCTTCGCGATCGACAGCCTGCCGGTCAGCTGGGAACGCTACCTGCCTTTCGCCACCGCCGCCGGCTACAGCGATCCGCGCTGCTGGTCGGCCGCCGGCTGGCAGTGGCGCGCGGCCAACGCGGTCGCCGGCCCGCGCTATCTGCGGCAGGCAAACGGCCAATGGCAGCAGCGGCGCTTCGGTGGCTGGCAAGCGCTGCCGCTCGCTGCGCCGGCCGTCCATCTCAGCTGGTTCGAGGCCGACGCCTGGTGCCGGTGGGCCGGACGCCGCTTGCCCAGCGAGGCCGAGTGGGAATACGCCGCCCACGCCGCCCTCTGCGATCTCGGCGGCGAGGTGCCCACCCACGATGCAGGTTTCCACTGGGGTGAAGTCTGGGAATGGACCGCCAGCCGGTTCTTGCCCTACCCGGGTTTCCGCGCTCATCCGTACCGCGATTACTCCGCGCCCTGGTTCGACAGCCGCTACGTCCTGCGCGGTGCCAGCGGCGCCACGGCACCGGAAATGGCGCATCCGCGCTACCGCAACTTCTTCGCGCCCGAGCGCAACGACCTTCACTGTGGTTTCCGCAGTTGCGCGCTCAAGCGCTGAGGGGCGCCGGTGCGCGAACGGCGGCCGTCCTCCGGGAGCGCGGGCTCGCGCGTCGACAAACGCCGCAGCGCAATATGCAATCATCGCTTCAGGCCTGCGCCAGAAAGACCGCAAACCAGCCACGCTCGTCGGTCCAGCGCCGAATCGCCGAAAAACCGGCGGCGACCAGCAAGGCAGCGAAATCATCGGCCCGCCACTTGTACGAATTCTCGGTATGGATCCGTTCGCCGGCAGCGAAGACCCTCTCGCCGCCCGGCCAGCGAACGGCGACGCCGTGCAGGGCTTGCAGGTGCATCTCGATGCGTCGCTGCGCGCTGTCAAAAAACGCCCGATGCTGCCAGTCGGCGAGCGCAAAATCGCTCCCGACGAGGTGGTTGATGTGCCGCAGAAGGTTGCGGTTGAAAGCCGCGGTGACCCCCAGTGGGTCGTCGTAGGCCGCTTCGAGTACCTCGATCGGCTTGAGCAGGTCGACGCCGACCAGAAGTCCGCCGCCCTGCGCAGCGGGATGCAGCTGTCGCAGAAAGTCGAGCGCGTCCGGCGGGGTAAAGTTGCCGATGCTCGAACCCGGATAAAAGAGCAGGCGCGGGCCCGCGCCAACGGCATCCGGCAGCAGCAGACGAGTCGAGAAGTCGGTGCCGACACCGAGCATGTCGACCGCCGGGTGTCGCTGCTGCAGACGGTCGAGTCCTTCTTGCAGGAAGTCCAGCGAGATGTCGACCGCCACGTAGGTGCTTACCCGCAAGGGCGGCAACAGGCGTGCCGCCTTTTCGCAGTTGCCGGCACCCAGATCGACCAGCGTCAGGTCGGCCGGCAGTTCGGCGGCGATGGCCGGTAGATGGCGCGCGAAGATCGCCGCCTCGGTACGCGTCGGGTAATACTCGGGCAATTCGGTAATCGCCGCAAAGAGCCTTGAGCCCAGACCATCGTAGAGGTACTTGGGCGAAACCACTGCCGGAAACGCCCGCAGCCCGCGCAACAGCTCGGCGCGAATGGCGGCCGGCTGTGGACGGTCGACCGCGATCAGGGTCGGCGTGCGCACTCTTGGCGGACTCCCGGCGAGAACGTAAGGCGACCCCGCGGCGTACCGGCAGTCCGGGCTGCCGGCCAACGCCTGCTGGCCATGCGCGCTATCAACTCCATCCAATCCCTCCGCTCCATCGGCCACTCACGGCTCCTGGCTCACCTGCCGCCGCGTGTTGATCGCTTGCTCGCCGGACCAGCACCGCGCGGCGTTAGCCATGATGATACCGCCTGATCCGTAGAAAGCACGTGGCCCGGACAGCGCGAAGCAGCACCATGCCTCGATCGCCCAGTCCAGCGGCGGCGACCGACGCTTCGCTCGACAGCCGGGGCTGCGGGCCCCCCTGCAACACGCCGAGACGAATTTGACCATCCGGCATGGCCGGCATCGGAACTTGCCAGCCCACCGTGAAGCACGTCACGCAAGAAAACAAGGGGCTGTGTAACTCTTGCCCGTCGGCGTGCTTGCGCCGCCTACTCCGGCCGTCGGTTTGCGGTCTTCACGAATCTCCTTGCGAGGTTTGCCATGAGAACACTTCGTCCTCTCGCGCGCCACCCGCTTGCCGCGTGGCGAGCCCTTGATCAACTGATGGGCAAAGCAGCGGAACCGGCGCGCCAGAGCGGCTATCGGGACGTGCCGCGACTGAGGCTATTGTTTGCCGGATTCCAGTCCACTAGCCAGTGCCCGGGCGCTCCCGCTGGCGACCCCCATGCTCAGCCAGCCATGAAGAAGTCGGATGGATCATGGTGGCATACCGGTTTTCCTGGCTGGTGGATGATCTGACCGCTTGCCGGCGCGGCGCCACCGACCAACGCCGCAACACGGAGCTGGGGAGGGCTCACGACGTGGACTGCGCCGACCGCCGAACCCGAATGACCTTCGCTACCCCGATTCGGCAGCTTGCCGCGATCGGCCGGGCAACGCAGGCAGAGCAAACACCAGCAGTTGGCATTCCGCTTGGCCCACTGAGATCGAACTCGGGTGAGCGCCGGTCACGAACAACGGTGACCCGATGTGGACCGGCGAACTACCGAACGGATCGAGGCGGTCACTTGACCCTGTACGGAAAGCCTGACCAGACAGGCGAAGCAAGTGACCGCCCCGGGCCGGGCGCACCACGAAAAAAGCCAGGCTAAGCCTGGCTTCTTGCTGCTAGCCCACGCCACGGCGTGCGCTCTGTCGATAGCGACCCCTAAGTGACAGGATCGGTGCCGGTATCGGGTCGATCCATCAACTCGACGAACGCCATCGGCGCATTGTCGCCGACGCGGAATCCACACTTCAGAATCCGCAGGTAACCACCATTGCGAGTCGCATAGCGCGGCCCGAGTTCGTCGAACACCTTGACCACCATGTCACGATCCCGCAGACGATCAAAAGCAAGCCGGCGGTTGGCAAGATTCGGCTTCTTCCCGAGGGTAATGATCGGCTCGATCACACGGCGCAGTTCCTTGGCCTTCGGCAGAGTCGTCTTGATGACTTCTTCCCGCAGCAGCGAAACGGTCATATTGCGCAACATCGCCAGACGATGGGAGCTGGTACGATTCAGTTTGCGGAGACCCAAACGGTGACGCATATCTATTCCTTCCTGTTCTTTGCCAGCAGCCTATTTCTCGAGCCCGGCCGGCGGCCAGTTGTCGAGCTTCATGCCCAGTGTCAGGCCGCGCGCGGCCAACACTTCCTTGATTTCGTTAAGCGACTTGCGACCGAGATTCGGCGTTTTCAGCAGCTCGTTCTCGGTTCGCTGAATCAGGTCGCCGATGTAGTAGATGTTCTCGGCTTTCAGACAGTTCGCAGAACGAACCGTCAGCTCCAGATCATCGACTGGGCGGAGCAGCAAAGGATCGACCTGTACCGTCTTGTGGTACTCGACGGGCATCGCCGTACCGGCCAGATCGGCGAAAACCGAAAGCTGCTCCATCAGAATGCGCGCCGCGGTGCGGATCGCCTCCTCAGGCTCGATCGCGCCGTTGGTCTCGATTTCCATGATCAGCTTGTCGAGGTCGGTGCGCTGTTCGACGCGCGCGCTCTCAACTGTATAGCTCACCCGACGGACCGGGCTGAACGATGCGTCGAGAACCAGCTTGCCGATGGTCTTGCCGGCCTCACCCAGTTCGCGAAGATTACCGGCGACGTAGCCCAGCGACTTCTCGACCTTCATCTCCATCGCCAGCTTGCCGCCAGCCGAGAGGTGCGCAATCACGTGCTCCGGGTTGATGATCTCGACGTCATGAGAGACCTCGATATCCGCCGCCCGGACAATCCCCTTGCCTTCCTTGGCAAGGCGCAGCACGACCTCTTCCCGATTGTGGAGCTTGAAGACCACGCCCTTGAGGTTCAGGAGGATATCAACCACATCCTCCTGTGCGCCGTCGATGGTCGAGTACTCGTGGAGTACGCCGTCGATGCTGACCTCGGTCAGTGCGTAACCCGGCATTGATGACAGCAGAATACGCCGCAGGGCATTGCCGAGAGTGTGCCCATAGCCGCGTTCAAACGGTTCCATGACCACTCGCGCATGCACCGACGACAAGCTCTGCACATCGATGATGCGCGGTTTATATAGTCCACTGCTTTGCATGTACTGTCCTTTGCCTGATGCCGTCAAGCCTCTCGCCTACTACTTCGAGTAGAGTTCGATGACGAGACTCTCATTGATCGTCGGCGGCAGTTCGCTACGCTCCGGGTGTGCCTTGTAGGTCCCCTTCGCGGCCTTTGCGTCCACTTCGACCCACTCCGGGAAACCACGCGCCTCGGCGGCGGCCAGCGCCGCCTTGACGCGAAGGTGGGCCTTCGCCTTCTCGCAGACTTCCACGACGTCGCCAGGACGCACCTGATACGACGGAATGTTGACCCGCCGACCATTCACCAGCACCCCGTTATGTCTGACTACCTGCCGGGACTCGGAGCGCGACGCCGCAAAGCCCATGCGATAGGCAACACTGTCAAGGCGCGCCTCGAGCAACTGCAGCAGCACTTCGCCGGTAACCCCCCGGCGGCGGTCGGCCTCTTTGTAAACCTTGCGAAACTGCCCTTCGAGAACGCCATAGATACGGCGGATCTTCTGCTTCTCACGCAAATGAACACCATAGTCCGACAAACGTTGCCCGGACTTCTGCCCATGCTGCCCCGGCGCGTACGAGCGACGCTCGATCGCACACTTGTCGGTAAAACACTTCTCGCCTTTCAGGAACAACTTTTCGCCTTCACGGCGGCACTGACGGCACTTCGGATCTAGGTTGCGGGCCACTGTTTCTTCTCCTTAAATCCGACGCTTCTTGGGCGGACGGCAGCCATTGTGCGGGATCGGCGTGACGTCGGTAATCGCCGTAATCTTCATACCCAACGCATTGAGCGCGCGCACCGACGACTCCCGCCCCGGGCCCGGGCCCTTGATACGGACTTCCAGGTTCCTGACACCGCACTCGACAGCCACCTTGCCGGCCGCTTCCGCCGCCACCTGTGCAGCAAAGGGCGTGCTCTTGCGCGAGCCCTTGAAGCCGGCGCCGCCCGATGTCGCCCACGACAAGGCGTTGCCCTGTCGGTCGGTGATGGTGATGATCGTGTTGTTGAACGACGCGTGGATATGGGCGACACCCTCGGCAACGTTCTTTCTTACCTTGACTTTCTTGCGAACTTTTGTAGCGGTCTTGGCCATAGTCAGATCCTAGTTCCTAATCATTTCTTGCCGGCGATCGGCTTGCGCGGTCCCTTGCGGGTGCGCGCATTGGTCTTCGTACGCTGACCACGCGAAGGAAGGCCCTTGCGGTGACGAAGGCCCCGGTAGCAACCGAGGTCCATCAGACGCTTGATGCTCATCGTCACTTCGCGGCGCAAGTCGCCTTCGACAGAGAACCTGCCGATCTGGTCGCGCAAGCGCTCCAGTTCAGCTTCGGTCATGTCCTTCATTTTTGTTGAACGTGAAACCCCAGCCGCATCACAAATCTTTTGTGCGCGAGGACGCCCTATACCATAGATCGCGGTGAGTGCGATCTCGGCATGCTGGTGGTTCGGTAGGTTTACGCCTGCGATGCGGGCCATTGATTCACCCCAACTAGTCCAAATCTTACAGTTATACCTTCAACCGACTGACAACCCACAAGAGTGGCTTGTACAGCGATCAACCTTGACGCTGTTTGTGACGTGGATCGGCACAGATCACCCGCACGATACCGTGGCGGCGAATGATCTTGCATTTACGGCAGACGCGCTTCACAGAGGCCAGCACTTTCATTGTTAACTCCTGGTTCCCCGGCACGAGGCGCAGCCGGCCCGGCACCGAATTGTTGCGTAGAGATTCCTCACTTGGCGCGGAAGACGATTCGCGCACGACTAAGGTCGTAGGGTGTCAGTTGCACCGTCACCTTGTCCCCCGGCAGGATGCGGATGTAGTGCATGCGCATCTTGCCGGAGATAAAGCCAAGAACCACATGACCGTTCTCGAGCTTCACCCTGAATGTAGCGTTCGGGAGGTTTTCGACGACCTCCCCCTGCATTTCAATCAAGTCTTCCTTTGCCATCCTATTTCGCCGGTAACCCGGAG
>DPSD01000670.1 GCA_003538495.1 Accumulibacter sp. | reverse complement strand
TCCGGTGCCGGCAGTTCGAGAACCACCTTGTCGGTCTCGATGTCGATCAGGTTCTCATCCCGTGCGACGGCCTCGCCGGCCTTCTTGTGCCACGAAACCAGCGTCGCCTCAGCGACTGATTCCGAAAGCTGTGGAACTTTGACGTCGATGATCATGTTCTCTCCGTTCTAGGGCAATTTGTTGTATTCGATCTCACCAAGCGCGGAGTCGATCAGAGCCTTTTGCTGGGCGTTGTGCTTGCTGGCATAACCAACTGCCGGCGAAGCCGCCGCTGGACGGGAGACCAGCAACAGGTGCTGCTTGTCGCTGAGCTCGCGCGACAGGTGCTGGCGCGAGGCGATCCAGTACCACGGTCCCTGATTGCGCGGCTCCTCCTGGCACCAGACGATCTCCGTTGCCTTGGGATACTTCGCCAGTTCCTCGTGGAACGACGCCTGCGGGAACGGGTACAGCTGCTCGAGACGGGCAATCGCGACATGCGCCACTTTCCTCTCGTGGCGTGCCGCTATCAGATCGTAGTAAACCTTGCCCGAGCAGAAGATGACCCGAGTGACCTTCTTGGCGTTGATTGGCTCGACTTCGCCGATCACCCGCTGGAATTCGCCTTCGCTCAACTCTTCCAGGCTGGATGTGGCGTCCTTGTGGCGGAGAAGCGATTTCGGCGAAAAGACGATCAGCGGCTTGCGCTGGTTGCGCACCGCCTGCCGGCGCAGCAGGTGAAAGACCTGCGCCGGCGTCGTCGGCTGACAGACCTCCATGTTCATCTCGGCAGACAACTGCATGTAGCGCTCGATGCGCGCCGACGAATGCTCGGGACCCTGCCCTTCATAGCCGTGCGGCAAGAGTAGGACCAGGCCGCTGGCACGACCCCACTTGGCTTCACCTGCGGCCAGGAACTGGTCGATCACCACCTGCGCGCCGTTGGCGAAGTCGCCGAACTGCGCTTCCCAGACCACCAGTTCGAACGGATTGGCCGTCGAATAGCCGTATTCGAACGCCAGGACGGCTTCCTCGGAAAGAACCGAGTCATAGCACTGGAAACCGCCTTGCTTTTCCTGCAGGAACGCCAGTGGATAATACGTTCCCCGGTCCCAACTCTCCCGGTTCTGGTCGTGCAAAGCCGCGTGCCGGTGGAAGAAGGTGCTGCGCCCGACGTCTTCGCCAGAGATCCGCACCCCGTAACCTGAAACCAGCAGTGACGCGTAGGCCAGGTTTTCGGCCATCCCCCAATCGACCGGGAGCTTGCCCTCGCCCATCTGACGACGATCGTCGATGATCTTCTTGACCCGGCTGTGCAGGGTGAAATTCGGCGGCAGCGTCGTCAGCCGTTCGGACAGCCGCTGCAACTCGCCAAGCGGAACCCGGGTGTCACAAGTCTCGATGTACTGTGGCGAGAGGTAAGGCGTCCAGTCTATGGTCATCGGGTGCTTGTAACCGGCAAGCACCGGGTTGTACAACAACTCGCCGCGGTCGAGGTGCGCGCGGTACTCGGCGATGACCTCGTCCGGACCTTCCGGGCCGATGACCCCTTCGGCGACCAGCTTGTCCGCGTAGAGCTTGCGCGTGCCCGGATGCAGTTGAATCTTCTTGTACATCAGCGGCTGCGTGACCATCGGCTCGTCCTGCTCGTTGTGGCCGAGCTTGCGATAGCAGACGATGTCGACGACGACGTCCTTCTTGAAGGTCCGGCGGTACTCCATGGCGATACCGGTGACCAGTGCAACCGCCTCCGGATCGTCGCCGTTGACGTGAAAGATCGGCGCTTCGGCCATCTTGAAGATGTCCGTGCAGTATAGCGACGAGCGATAGTCGCGCGGGTCCGACGTAGTGAAGCCAATCTGGTTATTGACCACGATATGCACCGTCCCACCGACGCCGTAGCCACGCGTCTGCGCGAAGTTGAGCATTTCCTGGTTGACGCCCTGCCCGGCCACGGCGGCATCGCCGTGAATGAGCACCGCCAGCACCTTGTCCTTGCCATCGTCGCCGCGACGACGCTGGCGCGAATAAACCGAGCCGACCACCACCGGGTTCACGATTTCCAGGTGCGACGGGTTGAATGCCAGCGTCAGGTGGCAAGGCCCGCCCGGCGTCGACACGTCCGACGAATAGCCCATGTGATACTTGACATCACCAGCCGTCAGATCCTGCGCCTTCCGGCCCTCGAACTCGTCGAACAGCATCGCCGGCGCCTTGCCCAGGGTATTGACCAGAACGTTCAGGCGACCACGATGGGCCATGCCGACGACGATCTCGTCGACCCCACCGAAGCCGGCAACGCGGATCAGTTCATCAAGCGCGACAATCAGCGACTCGCCACCTTCGAGCGAGAAGCGCTTCTGGCCGACGTAGCGCGTGTGCAGGTAGCGTTCGAGCGTTTCCGAAGCGGTCAGGCGCTCGAGCATCCGCGTCTTCTCCTCGACCGTATAGCTGGGCTTGGAGTGGATGCGCTCGAGGCGGTCCTGAACCCAGCGCTTCTCGGCCAGGGTACTGAGGTACATGTACTCGACGCCGATCGACCCGCAATAGGTCGCTTTCAAGGCGTCGAGAATCTGGCCAAAGGTGGCGCGCTCGGGAACGCCCTTGAACGAACCGACCGCGAACATGGTGTTCAGGTCGGCGTCGGAAAGGCCGTAGTACGCGGGATCGAGCTGTGGCAGGTCCGGGCGAGGCGTGCGCTTCAGCGGGTCCAGGTTCGCCCAGCGGTCGCCGGCGAAGCGATAGGCGGTGATCATCTGCAAGATACCGACCTGCTTCTTGTCATCCGCCGGTGCCACTGCCGCGGCGCGATAGCCGCCCCTCTTGGCCTGCTCGGCGAAAGCGTTGATCACCGGCAAATGCGGAACGTCGCGCGCGACAGTTCCTGGAAGCTGCGCCAGCTTGTCGAAGTAGTCGCGCCACTGCTCGGAGACGGAACCGGGATTGTCGAGATAGTTTTCGTACAACTCCTCGACGAAGGGCGCGTTGCCGCCAAAGAGGAGGGAGTTACCAAAAAGCTGATTCATCATGGCAGTTACCTGTCGTCACGGTCCTGGTTCGGATTGCGAAAACC
>DPSD01000669.1 GCA_003538495.1 Accumulibacter sp. | reverse complement strand
GCCTGAAACAGTCATGACCGTTGGCATGGAGGAACGAAAAGCGATGACCGACCGGGATCAGCCCGCTGGCGATGGCGCCGACCTGTTGAGCGGGTCCGGGGCGAGCGCCGGCCCCGACCTGCGTTCGCGTGCGGAGGAGAGCCTGCGCCGCCAGTCCGCTCACCGCGAGGCAAGCGCCGAGGCCGTTCTCCCCGAATCGGCGCAGCGCACGCTGCACGAACTGCGGGTGTATCAGGTCGAACTCGAAATGCAGAACGAGGAGTTGCGCAGCGCGCAGGTGGCGCTCGAGGCGGCGCGGGCACGCAATGTCGAGCTCTACGACCTGGCGCCGGTCGGCTACTGCACCGTCAGCCGGCAAGGTCTGATCCTCGAAGCCAACCTCAGTGCCGCGACCCTGCTCGGCATTCAGCGGGCGACGCTGATCGGGCAGCCGCTGAGTCGTTACATCCAAGGCGACGATGCTGACCGCTTTCATCTGCAGCGCCGGCAGATCCTCGACACCGGCGAGCCGCTGTCCGGCGAACTGCGGATGCTGACCGCCGCAGGCACGCCGTTCTGGGCGCAGCTTTCGGCGAGCGCCGCACCGGCCGCCGACGGCACGCCGGCGCTGTATGTCGTGCTGAGCGATGTGACTGCCAGGAAACAGGCCGAACTCGAACTCGCGCGCCATCGCGATCATCTCGAAGAACTGGTGCAGGAACGTACCGCGGCGTTGGCCGTGGCCAGGGACCTCGCCGAAGCCGCCAGCCGCGCCAAGAGCACCTTCCTGGCGACCATGAGCCACGAACTGCGCACGCCGATGACCGGCGTCATGGGCATGCTCGAACTCGCCGCGCGCCGGACCACCGACAGCAAGACCCATGCATACCTTGCCAAGGCGCTGGGTGCCGCGCAAAGCCTGCTGGTGATCATCAACGACATTCTCGACCTGTCGCGCATCGAAGCCGATCGCCTGCGGCTCGACTGTCGCCGTTTCACGCTCGGCTCGCTCCTGGCGCAGTTGCGGAGCCTGGCGGAGCCGCTGGCCAATGCCAAGGGCATCGCCTTGCGGGTGCACGTCCCGGCCGCGCTGGCCGAATACGCGGTCCTCGGCGACGACCTGCGTCTCGGCCAGATTCTTCTCAACCTGACCGGCAACGCCATCAAGTTCACGCCCGCCGGGTCGGTGTCGGTGCGCGTCACGGTCAGCGATGAGCCCGGCGACGAACTGTGCCTGCGCTGTGAAATCGAGGATACCGGCATCGGCATTGCGACGGCCGACCAGGATCTCCTGTTCGAGCCCTTCGAGCAGGCCGACTGCTTGCTGACGCGACAGAACGGCGGCAGCGGGCTGGGACTGACGATCAGCCGTCGGCTGGCGCACTTGATGAACGGCGAGATCGGTCTGAGCAGCGAAGCAGGCTTCGGCAGCGTCTTCTGGTGTACGGTTCGCCTGCGCAAGGCGGCGGCCGCAGGTGCGCCCGTTGCTGCTCCCGGCGCCGACGAGCGGGTCGCGATCCGCCATCGCGGCAAGCGCATCCTGCTGGTCGAGGACGATGCCGTGGTGCGCGAGTTCGTTCGGGAACTGCTGGAACATGCCGGACTCGTCGTCGATACGGCCGAGGACGGCTGGCAGGCGGTCGTCCTGGCGACGACCAACCGCTACCACCTGGTCCTGATGGACATCGCGATGCCGAACGTAGACGGTTTCGAGGCGACGCGACTCATCCGCGCCCTGCCTGACTGCGAGGAACTGCCGATCATCGCGCTGACCGCCTACGCCTTCGACGAAGACCGGGCGCGCTGCCTCGCGGCGGGAATGAACGATCACCTGGCCAAACCGGTGATCCCCGGTGCGCTCTTCGGGATGCTGTTCGCCTGGCTGGATCGCGACCGCAAGCCGTAGGCGATGGCGCGGCCGGCAGCTTGCCCAGGTACTGCGTCGGGGAAAGCGTAAGATGGCTGAAGCAGGACGCGGGCAATGGATCGGAGACAGCACATGAACGCCGCAAGAACGACCAGGAAAACCTCGCCCAAATCGGTGGCGCCGCCTGGCGCTGCGGAGGGGGCAGACGCCAGCTTTCCGATCGTCGGCATCGGTGCCTCGGCTGGTGGTTTGTCGGCGTTCGAGGCTTTTTTCGCGGGCATGCCCGTCGACAGCGACCCAGGGATGGCTTTCGTGCTGGTCCAGCATCTGGCGCCGGACCACAAGAGCATTCTCGCCGACCTGATCCGGCGCTATACGCGGATGCAGGTCTTCGAGGTCGCGGACGGCATGCCGGTGCAGGTCAATTGCGCCTACATCATTCCGCCCAACCGCCATATGGCTTTTCTCAATGGGCGGCTGGAACTGCTTGAGCCGTCGGAGCCGCGTGGGCAGCGGCTGCCGATCGACTTCTTCTTTCGCTCGCTCGCCGCCGACCAGCACGAACATGCGATCGGGATCGTGCTCTCCGGTACCGGCAGTGACGGCACCCTGGGCGTGCGGGCGATCAAGGGCGAGGGCGGCATGGTCATGAGCCAGACCCCCGAGTCAACCGAGTTCGACGGCATGCCGCGCAGCGCGATTGCCACCGGCCTGGTCGATTGCCAGTTGCCGCCCGCCGAGATGCCCGCCCAGCTGATTGCCTACGCGGCGCACGCTTTCGGCAAACGCGGTCGTCCCTTCGCCGTGCCGCAGCCCCAGATCGAGGGCGCGCTGTCGAAGATATTCGTTCTGTTGCGCGCGCAATTGGGCCACGATTTCTCGCACTACAAGCCGAGCAGCACCCATCGCCGCATCTTGCGCCGCATGAGCGTCCACCAGATCGACGATATAGACGAGTATGTGCGCTTCCTGCAGCAGTCCGCGCCGGAGGTGGAGGCGCTGTTTCGTGATCTGCTGATCGGCGTCACCAATTTTTTCCGCGATCCGGAGGCCTTCCAGACCCTCGAACAGCAGATTCTCCCCGCGCTGTTTGCGGGCAGATCGGCGGGTAGCGTCATCCGCGTCTGGTCGGTGGGCTGTTCGACCGGTGAGGAGGCGTATTCCATCGCCATCCTGCTGGAGGAGCGCATGGAGGCGCTCAAGCAGCGGCACACGGTTCAGGTCTTCGCCACCGACATCGACAACCGGGCGATCGCCATTGCCCGCGCCGGGCTTTATCCAGCCAGCGTCGCTGCCGACATTTCGCCGCCGCGGCTGGCGCGCTTTTTTACCGCCGAAAACGGCGGCGGGTATCGCATCCACAAGAGCATTCGCGACATGCTGGTCTTTTCCGAGCAGGATGTGGTCAGGGATCCGCCGTTTTCCAGGCTGGATCTGGTCAGTTGCCGCAACCTGTTGATCTACCTCGGTGCGGAGGCGCAGAAGAAACTCATACCGCTGTTCCACTACGCGCTGAATCCGCACGGCGTATTGTTCCTCGGCGGCTCGGAAAGCATCGGCGATTCGTTCAGCCTGTTCGCCGTGGTCGACCGCAAGGCAAAGCTCTATCAACGCAAGGAAGACGGCGCTGGCCTATACACCGCCCTGGACCTTGCGCCACCGCGCCGCACAGCGCTCCGGCGCGGTGGCGCGGCGAGTGCCTCGCCGGTGAAAATTCCCTTGCGCGAACTGACCGAACAGGCACTCCTGCGGCAGCTTGCCCCGGCCGCAGCGCTGGTCGACGAGCACGGCGACATTCTCTACCTGCACGGTCGCACCGGCGCCTATCTGGAACTGGCGCCGGGCGTGGCGGGCGTCAACAACATCCTGACGATGGCGCGCCAGGGACTGCGGC
The DNA here is from genome assembly GCA_003538495.1 of Accumulibacter sp. The sequence continues at coordinate 266 of DPSD01000669.1, read as the reverse complement.
TGGAGTTGAGTGCAGGCCTTCACAAAGCCGTTGGCAGCAAGGCGAGTGTCCGGGTCGGGGGCCTGCGTGTCAGGGCCAACGGCCATTTCGTGCCGGTCACGCTGGGCATCCACCCGTTGAAGACGGACCCGGCCGCGCCGCCGACGTCAGCGCTGTACCTGGTGATCCTCGAGGAAGCACATGACCCGGATTCGGTAGTGAAGCAGGCGGCTGCGCCGCCCGCCGGCGGCGGGAGCGATAGCGATTCGGCAGTGGGCGGATCGGAA
>DPSD01000136.1 GCA_003538495.1 Accumulibacter sp. | reverse complement strand
CGCAGCATCCTGCAGGCGATCCCGGACGACCTCGTGTCCTTGCAACTGCTCGGCCTGGTCTATTACCGCACCAGGCGTCGCAGCGAGGCCATGCAGGCCTTCAATGCGGCCGAAGGCGACGTTCACCGGCCCACCGGCAGCCTGCATGCCTCGGCGCAGTGCCTGCAGGCTGCCAGCGGCCATGGCTCGACCCTGGCCGGAGCCTGGTATGAGCTTGGACTGCTGCTGTTCCGCCTGCGACGCTTCCCACAGGCGATCAGCGCCTTGCAGGCAGCGCTTTCCGCGCGCCCCGATTTTTGTCAGGCGCAGCGCGCTATTGCACGCATCGCAAGGCTAGCAGACGCCAAGAATTCGCCCACCAAAGCGCCCTGTATATATGCGCCTGGCTATTCCTCTTCGCTGAACAACTCGCAGGCGGACAGCTCAGGATGAGTGCGTCCAAGCCTTACGAGGTGCGCCAGGTGCCACGCCACCACCGCCCGCTTGATCTTGTCGCTATGGCCGAGTGGCAAGAGTGTGATTCAGAGTGATGCGCCATATAGCCCTGGACAAATGCATGTTCTTGAGCGCAGCCAGCGCGGCCTCGGCACGATGTTCCTGGAAAAATCCGAGCAGCGCGTTGACTGAGAGGATGCATCCAGGCAGGCCAGCAGGCGCAGCGGCATCAATGCTCCAGGGTTCCATTTTCTGCCATGGGTCATGGTTCTTCATCGAGATTCCTCTTGACCCGAGAAGCCTGCGCGGTTTGGGCGCCACGTACCGCGATCAGGTAGTAGCCTATTACCAGCGCGAAGATGACCGCCGCCGACCCGTACATGTATTCTGCAGTCATTTCCTTGAAATCGAACACAATCACCTTTCGAGAAATCGCCATCAAGGCGGTGCCGAGCACGATTTCCACGGCGAGCCGGTGGTCGCGGTGATCCGCCACGTACAGAATGATGTTGTGGTAAATCTCGATGGCGATCAACACGGCCATGAAAGCGCCGAAGGTGGCCAGGATGTCCTTGATCTCCAGCAGCATGAAGGGCGGTGCCATCAGGCGCTCATAAAGGACATACACGATATCGGCAACGCCCCAGATGATCACCAGCACCATGATCACCGCAACCACTCTGGAGACCTGACGGATCACCCGATTGAGAAAATCGATCGTTTTGTCGTTACTTGTATTGCTTTCCAGCATATCGCTCCCTTGAATCAACCGCCGTGGAAATACAAAAGCTTATTCCGGGGCGCCGCACCGCATGGGAAACAGTGTGCGCAGGCGATCCTGGGCCTTGCGTTCTCCGCCTGCGGGTATCGGCATCGCTTCGCTCAGGATGCATCTCCAGCACTGGTCGCACTCGGCTTTCCCTGCGTCAAGGCCAGGCTTGCCGCAACCGAAATCAGCAGGATGCCGGCGACGATTCCCAGGGACCACTGGATCGGCAGATGGAACCATGGTGCCGCGAGCATCTTGCCGCCAATAAACATCAGCACGACGGCGAGGCCATACTTGAGCAGATGAAAGCGGTCGGCCATGTCAGCGAGCAAAAAGTAGAGCGCGCGCAGGCCCATGATCGCGAAGATATTCGAGGTGAAGACGATGAACGGGTCGGTGGTGACAGCGAAGATGGCCGGGATGCTGTCCACCGCGAAGACCACGTCGCTGGCCTCGATCAGCACCAGCACCAGGAACATCGGCGTCGCCCAGAGGATACCATTCTGGCGCACGAAGAAACTCTCGCCGTGGAAAGCGCCGGTAATGCGCAGGTGGCCGCGCAGCCAGCGCAGGATCGGGTTGGCTTCGAGATCGGGTTCGTGCTCGGCGAAGATCAGCATCTTGATGCCGGTGACGACCAGAAAGGCGCCGAAGACATAGAGCAACCAGGAGAACTGCGTCACCAGCCAGACGCCGGCGAGAATCATCGTCGCGCGCATGACGATCGCACCAAGTACGCCATACAGCAGGACACGACGCTGCAATTCCGGTGGCACCGCAAAATAGCCGAAGATCATCACGAAAACGAACATGTTGTCAACCGACAGCGATTGCTCGATCAGATAACCGGCGAGAAACTCCAGGGTCTTGCGGTTGGCGATCTCGCGACCGAGTGCGCCGTCCAGATACCACCACATGAGGCCGGCGAAAGCCATGCTCAGCGCCATCCAGGCCAGCACCCAGGCCAATGCCTCCCTAACCGAGACACGATGCGCCTGGCGTCCGCCGAAGACGAACAGATCAAGCGCCAGCATGATCAGGACAAAGACAATGAAGCCGGCCCACATCGAGCCGGTGGCGAAGGTTTCGACGGCGCTCACGAGCGGATTCCGGAAACGGGTTGCTGGCTCGAGCGGGTGCCCTCGAAGGCGTTTCGTGCAGGATCAACATGTGAGTCGGCGCAGGCGACGATCAGCGCCTTGGGGCTCTGGCTGCGGACAAGCTGTTCGAAAAGTTCACGCTCCTCGGCGAAATACTTTTCCTGGAAACGTTCGAAGCCGGCGGTGAACCTGGCGATATCTTTCATGGGATTTATCTCTGATTGATTGCTGTCGATTGAAATGGTCTGCCCGGTGGGTCAGGATCGGCTTTCCAGCACCGCGATGCG
>DPSD01000723.1 GCA_003538495.1 Accumulibacter sp. | reverse complement strand
ATCGATATTCACAACAACACCGGGATCAATCCACTTTACTGCGTGGTGAATAGCCTCGACCAGGCGGTCCTGCATCTGGCCTTGCTGTTCTCGCGGACGGTGGTCTGGTTCCGGGGTCTGGCCGGCTCGCAGACGACGGCGTTCTCACCGCTCTGCCCGTCGCTGACGCTGGAATGCGGCAAGGCCGGCAAGCCGGCGAACGAAGAACACGCCGCGAATTTCGTAGACGCCTGCCTGCATCTGGCACAGTTCCCCTCGCACGACGTCCACGAGCACGACATCGACCTCTATCACACGGTGGCCACCGTACGGGTGCCATCTGCGGTATCGTTCGGATTTGGCGACGCGCTGGCCGACGTTGACTTCGATCCGCGGCTCGATCACATGAATTTTCGGCAGCTCGACGCCGGCACGGCCTTCGGGCGGACGCGCGTCGAGTTCCCGCTTGATGTGCGTGACGAGGGCCGGCGAGACGTGACCGAAGAGTTTTTCGCCTGCGGTGACGGCACGATCAGTCTGCGGCGGGCTTCAACGCCGGCGATGCTGACCCTCGATGCCCGTGCCGTGCGGCAGGATTGCCTGTGTTACCTGATGGAACGAATTCCTTTCCCGCACTCCGAAAGCGCGGCCCGCCTGTGGTCTGCAAGGCTCTAGGGCGGGGTGGGCCGGAGCAGGGTTCTGGTTCTTGGTGGCACGAATCGGAGAAAAAGCCATGAAAGTGAGCAGGAACAGAGTTCTGCCATGGCGGCGGGCGCCCGGTAGGGGATTACTGACCCCGCTGGTAGCCCTGCTGGCGACGCTCGGCGTCGGCCAGGCGGCAGTCGCCGACAGCTCGGGTGAGCGCCTGGCGTCGTACTACGACCGGCATATGGCGATCGTCGGTGGTACCGCCTACGGCTGGAGCGGCAGCGACCGGCCGACGGCGATGATCGCCGATGCCGTGCAGGTCGGCGTCGGCAAGGACGCCTACTATGCGCTGCGCAAGGACGGCACCCTGCTCACCTGGTCGGGGTCGCCGGCCAACGCCGCCCTGTTGATGCGCGACGTGGTCAGTTTCGCCGCCGGTAACGCCGGGTGGCTGGCGATCAATCGCGGAGGTTCCCTCTGGCAGGGTGCTGGCCGGGAGCCGCCACGAAAGGTTGCCGAAAAGGTGATTGCCGCCGCCGTCGGCGACGGGACCGATTACTACATCAAGGTCGGTGGTGACCTCTACGTGCGAGGTGCCGCGACTCGCGGCCAGTATGGCGACGGCCGCTTGGCGGCGACCGGAGACTTCGTTAGGACCGCCTCACAGGCCGTCGTGGTCAGGGCACATACCGGGCACGCGCTGTATCTCGACAAAAATGGCCAAGTGTTCGGCACCGGCGGCAATGTTCATGGTCCGCTGTCAGCACACGGCCTCGGCGACAAGGCAAACGCCTGGGGAACGATCATCAGCGGGGTCAAGGGAATAGCCACGGGCGAGGCGCATTCGGCCGCAATTCTAGACGACGGCTCGCTGTGGGTGTGGGGCAGGGGTTTTGCGGTCCAGCCGACCAGGGTTGCTGAAGGCATCGTCACCGTTGCGGCAGGCAGCGGAACGACCATCGCGCTGTCGGCAGACGGCAAGCTGTTGGTCTGGGATGGCGGGCGCGGACCGCGCCAGGTAACGCTGGGGCATTAGCCCTTTGCCGCCACAGGAAGGATGGACGCGCGGCAGGGCGAGTCGGGCGTCAGAAGGACTCGATCTGCCGCGAGCCTCGCGGGACAGGATGATCGGCTGCTCGCGATCCCGGTCGCCTCGACTCCTGCCGCTCTACCGGGATTCCTGGCTGGCTGACCTGGGGGTTGGCTGCTTCGGCGGTTCGCTGTTCGGCTTTGCAGCAGGCGGTGCCGAGCAGCGGTCGCGCTCCGGATCAGAGGTGAGCCGGCGAGAAGTAGCGGTGGGTGGGCGGCCAGGGCTGCGCGGGCAGGGCGAAGCTGCGGGAGTGCAGGGCCGCGACGAAGATCCGGTCGTCTTCGCTGATGTGTCGTTCAAACCAGTACTCGGCGTAACGCAGGAAGGCATGAGCGTCGTGCCCGCCATTGAGGACGTCTCCAAACGCTTTCCAAAGCAGGCGCAAGGTGTCGGTGTGGATCTTGGCGTGAGCGGCAAAGTCCAGCCCGGCTTCGGCGGCAATTCGTTCTTCGGTCGCGAAATGTCCCTCGAAAAGTTCCAGAAAGGCGTGGAAGGCCTCGATGGGTACGTACGTGCTTTCGAAGCAGGCGATCTTGAGCGACTCGATACGGGTGAAAATCTCTTCGTGCTGGGCATCGATCTCCGGTAAATCGACCAGTAAGGCCTCGGGTAATAAGTGGGAAGGGCCAATCTCCATCGCATGTCTCCTCTGGAATAATCATCGGGTTTATTGTTATCTGCCCAGTATAGGAAGTGAACCCGCGAAATTCCAGAAAAATACAATTTAAGTCAGACATCTGCGACGCTCACTGGCCGCTGCTGCGACCACCGTGCTGGCCCGCATCGACATCGCCCCAGCCGGTGCGCATCTGCACGAAGTGCGCGATGTGCTCGATCGCCAGGCTTGCCTCGGGAAGAAACTGCGCAATCTGAAACGCGTGCGGCACTTCGGGCCAGATCTCGAGCTCGACGTCGACTCCAGCCGCGTGCGCCCTGTCGGCGGCGCGAACCGCTTCGTCGCGCAGCATTTCGCTGCTGCCGGCTTGCAGGAACAACGGTGGAAAGCCGCGGAAGTCCGCGAACAGCGGTGACACTTCGGGATCGATGTACTGGTGCGGCGATTGCACGTAGCAGCGACGCAGGACCAGCAGCGTCCGCAGATGGAGGACCGGGTCCAGTCCGTCGTAGTCGGCCATGCTCGGGCTGGTGAGGGTGCAGTCGAGTGCCGGCGAGAGCAGCACGGCGCAGCTTGGCAAGGGCTCGCCGGCGAACCTTGCCCGGTGGATGGTCACCAGCGCCAGATTGCCGCCGGCGGAGTCGCCGGCGATGACGATGTTCCGGGGACGCACGCCCTGGGCCATGAGTGCCTGGTAGGTCCGATGGCAGTCGTCAGGGGCCGCCGGAAACGGGTGTTCCGGCGCCAGCCGGTAGTCAGGGATCAGGGCGCGCGCGCCAAGGCGTCGACACAGGCGCGACACCAGTGCCGCGTGCGCGTTCGGGAAGCGGAAGGCGAACGAACCACCGTGCAGGTAGAGGATGACACGTTCGTCCCGGCTCTCGGGCAGCGCGATCCACTCGGCCGGAACGCCGCCGCAGTCGACCGGCGTACGCAGCACGTCGGGCGCGAGCTGAATGTAACGGGCGTCGATTTCCTCGTAATCGCGCCGCAAGGCGGCGACATCGGTTTCCCGCGTGACGCGCCGGCGCGCCGTGAGGCGCAGTAGAGCGTTCAAGGCGCGTGTTCGCCAACTCGGCCGCAGGTTGATGGTGTGGCGGTAATCGGGGTCCTGGTCCATGGGTGCCGTGCCGGTCGTGTCCATGCCATAGGCTACGCGCATTTGCCGGGCGGCGGATGCTGGCGCGCCGGGGTGGGTCGGACTTCGCGGTCGGCGAAGCGCGTCGTCGGCGATCTCTTTACAGCCGCCGGCGAGCTTGTTCCCGCTTGGTCGATTTCCAGCGCTGGTCCGGGTTTTGGCATTCCCGTCACCGCTTGCCATGCGCCAGCGTCAGGGTACTCGAACAGTTCTCGCTGCCGTATTGCTCCCTGCCGCATCGTGGTCTCCTTCAGACTCATCAGAAGCAAGCAAGGATAGGCAAGACGCCGTCAGGCGGTAAAGTTCGAGCAGAACCGCAAGGGGTAGCTGCGCCTCACCCACGATCGCGGCCTGTGCCGCTGCCGGCTGCGTCATCCACACTGGAAACGATATCGGCATTCCGTTTGCCCGACGGACGATATAGCAGGGCTCGTCGTGCACGTAGAACCGTCTGACGACGGGAAAGCGCTCACCGCAAAAAGGATGAAAGCGGTAGGTGACTACGACTTCGGTTGGCGAGTGTTGTTGGGCAGAATGTCGCCCACTTCTTTGGCCCACTTTAGCCTGGTTCATGATGCCGCAAGCTTCTTGCGCAGCGTTTCGATACGCCGGCGATTGACCCCGAAATCGCTGCGCCCGAGACGTGATGACGAGCGCACCTGGATGACCGCATGCTCGGGGTCGAACCAGAACTCGACGTCGTCGACGAACTTCATGAGGCGTGACGTGTAACGGACGTAGAGGTAGTCGGCGCGGCTGTCGGCGATGGTCACGCCAGGCTCCGCTTGCAACAGTCTCTGCAGCGTCGAGATACTGGCTGGCCCGTCGCCGCGCAGGGCAAGTGGCGCGATTTCAGCGTACTCGCGCTGGGGATGGTCGGGCCACAGCAGGGCCTGGCTGCTGACGCTGTTGGGGTTTGGGGAGGGTGGCTTGAGTCTGCCCTGGTGCACGCCCAGGCCGTCGGGAGGCGTGCCCGCGAGCAGGCCGAACTGGCCGGCGATCAAGGCCAGCGCAGCGAGCGTAGCCACGGCAATCCCGATCCACTTGAGGAACTGCATGCAGGCTCCTCCTCTTGGGAAGAGGATGTTCACGAGCATGCGTGCCGCCGCTTCCTCTCCTGCTTCGCCTGGTACATCAGACCGTCCGCTTCCGAGATCAGCTCGTCCGGCGTCGGGTCCCGCTCCGGCGTGTAGCTCGCCAGGCCATGGCTGAAGCCGATCGGGAACGCCTTGTGTTCAGCCGCGGCGATTTCTTGTAGACGCATTTCGGCGCGGCCGAGCAGGCGAGTGGCCTCGTCGAGAGAGCAGTCGTGCAAAATGAGCAGGAATTCGTCGCCGCCGAGCCGGACGGCGGCGTCACTGCTGCGAATTCCTCCGGTCAACACCCTGGCTACGGTGCTGATCAACCAGTCGCCCTCGGCGTGCCCGAAGTTGTCGTTGGTGGTCTTCAGCCCATCAAGATCGACGAAACAGACCGTCAGCCGACCGCCCTCCCGCTTCAGCCTCGAGATCGATTTGCCAAGCACCATCAGGCCGGTACGTCGATTCAGCAGCCCGGTCAGTTCATCGAAGGTGGCGTAGTGTTCCAGCGTCAGTTGCGCGCTCTTGAGTTCGCTGATATTGGTGATCCCGAGCACAAGAACGGATTGCCCGGAAAAACTGATGGCGCGAACCGACACCAGCGACTCGAACACCTTGCCGCGCGAGTCGACGAGCACCACCTCGTGTTCGTTGACGCTCGCACCGGCGCTGATCCCGGTGATGAAGTTTCGGTTGGCCTCGTGCTCGGTGCCCAGATAGGTCCGCAGAGTGTCGCTGCTGCTTTCTTCCAGCGGCAGCCCAAAGAGTTCGATGGCTTTCTGGTTGGCGTACAAGATCCGTAGCTGGTCGCCGCTGACCAGCAGCAGCGCGGTTGGGCTTGCCGAGAAGAGACGCTCCAGATCTTCTTCGCGATCGGCGAGCTCGTCAACGTCTCGCTGGATGCGCCGTGTTGCCGGAGCGCAGATGAAGACGGCGGTGAGCGCCAGGACCAGCAGGGTGATGCTCATCAACCCGAACTCAAGCCACCTGGCGAACTCGACCTTGGCGTTTGCTTCACGTTCATAGCGGCTGACGATGTCACTCATGCCGCTCAGAAAATCCGCTTCATGTTCCTTCAGGCGAGCGATGCCTTCGGCGAGCGCTGTGGCGTTGCCGGCGGGCGACAAAATCGCCTGCACGGCGGCCACCATGGCCTCATGGTGCGGTTGAACATCTGCGAAGAGGGCGGTCACCTCGTCGCTGTTGCGCCCGGGAAGCCACATCTCGGCGTTGCCCGCCAGCAGTCCAGCGTGCGAACGTTGCCACAGGCTGAAGGCGTCTTCAAGTTCCTGGCGATAGCGCGAATGTTCATCCGCCGACTCGGCGGTGGACAGGTAATGGGTCAACTTGGTGATCTTCTGGCCGAGCATCCGCTGCCTGCCGGCAATGTTCACCACGCGCGAGTCGTACTTCTGGTCGGCGATCAGCACTTGCATGACGCCTTGCGTCGCGAGGGTCAGCATGGCGATCAGCGATAGCGCCATGATGTAGCGTCGACGCAACTGACCCGCCGACAGCATCGCCGCGCGGTTGTTACGAGCCAGGAGAGACGGTGGCATCTGCTTGCCTTTCGCAAGGGCCGCTGGGGAGGACGATCGGTCTCAGCGGTCTTCCGCTGCGCAGACGTTCCGTGCCACCCGCCCGCAAGGCGGTTCGCCGCCGCGGCAGGCCGTGCCGGTTCTTGTCGTCAGCGGTCAATGCCCGTTCAGCCCGAGAGCGATCTGGTCACGTCGGCGACGGCTCCCTGGAGCAGTGCGACGTCGTCGAGCGTGGTTTGCCAGTTGTCGAACGCGGCGCGAATCGCGGCGTGGCCATTCCAGACCGTTCCGGTGACGAAGGCGCGGCCGTCGCCCTGGATCGCGCGAACCGCCGTCCGATTGAGTTCATCGGTCGCCGCTTCGTCGCGTCCCCGGCCAAGGATGCGAAAGCAGACGATGTTGAGCGCTGCGGGATTCATCAGTTCGATGCCGGGAGTGGTCTCGACCCACCGTGCGAAGGCGGCGGCGTTGTCCACGCAGCGCTCGACGACCGCCCGGTAGCCCTGGCGACCAAAGGCCTTGAGCGCGCACCAGGCGGCCAGTCCGCGGAACCGGCGCGACATTTCGGGAACGTGCGTGAAGGGGTCCCAGCCGGCGCTGCCGAGGACGTAGGCACCGCCGGCGGCGAAGGCCTCGCGCAGGATTGCCGCGTCCCGGACGAAGGCGAAGCCGCTGTCATACGGCACGTTGAGCCACTTGTGGGCGTCCGAGGCCACCGAGTCGGCGCGCTCGATGCCACGGCCGAGATGCGCGAAGCGGGGCGATGCGCTGGCGAAAAGCCCGAAGGCACCGTCCACGTGCAGCCAGGCGCCACCCGGGTGCGCGTCGCGCAGGTCGGCAAGCGCGGCGATGTCGTCGAACTGGCCGGTGTTTACCTCCGCCGCGTTGCCGACGATGATCACCGGTCCGGCGACCTCGCGCAGCAGGGCGGCCATCGCCGCGATGTCGACCGAGCCACCCGGGGCGGCCGCCTTGCGCAGCTGATTGCGGCCGAGGCCGAGCGTCCCGAGGCACTTGACGGCGCTGAGGTGGATCTCGGTGCTCGATACCACCGGGATCGGTGGCTGACCGGCCAGCCCATCGCCGGCGGCGTCGAAGCCGAGTTGCCGGCCGGCCCATTGCCGCGCGGCGATGAGGCCGACGAGGTTGGCCATCGTCGCGCCACTGGTCAGCGCGCCGGCCCAGTCCGCCGGCAAGCCAAAGAGTTCCTTGAGCCAGCGCAGGACGACCAGTTCGGTTTGCGCCGCCGCCGGGCTGCTCGCCCACAGCCCGGCGTTCTGGTCGATCGCCGACGCCAGCCAGTCGCCGGCGAGCGCCGCTGGCGTTACGCCACCGGTCACGAAGCCGAAAAAGCGGGGCCCTGGCGACGCGGTGATGCCGCGTTCGGCGCGCGCGAACCATTCGTCAATTGCCGCGGCGGGGTCGCAGCCGGCTTCCGGAAGCGGTTCGTCGAGCGCCGCCGCCATTTCGTCCGGGGACGGCAGAGCAGCGACTGGGCGCTCGGGCAAGGACTGGAGAAAGGCGCTGGCCAGCGCGTGTGCTCGTACCAGCGCTTGTTCCGTTACTGCGGCGGCTGTCGAACTGCTTTCTGAGCGCATGCGCGAAGCTCCTCGGAAAGGGACACAGGGTAGGGTGGCGCGCCGGCGCGGGTGCGATTCCATCAGACGCACCAGCGAAAACGTGAGACCCTCGGCGGCCTGCTCTGGTCAGTAGGCGATCGCCTGGCCACGGTTGGTGGCGTTGCCTTCCAGCTGTGGCGTTTGCGCGAAACTGCTCTTCATCAGCGTTCGCATCTTGGCGATGACCTTCTTGCGCGAAAGCTTGTTTTGGCTATCGCGCATCACCTTGACAAAATAATAGGTGAAGGCGCCGTTGTAACGACCGTTGAAGTAGGCGTCGGCACTTGTCTGGTTGGCCTTGCAGCCCGTCCATAGCAGGTGGTGTGCGCCGGCGACGGCGGCCTTGCGGGCGCTGGCGGATTCTTCCTTGCCAGCATCCGAGGGAGCTGCGTTGAGCGTGAAGCCACGCATCCTGGCGGGCTTCTGGTCGAACTCGTGATCCGGCGGCGCGACGAAGCGGGCCTTCGGCGCGTGCAGACCGAATTCGGCGCCACGCAGGCCGGTGCCGCTGTGGCAGGTATCGAGATAGACTTCAAGCAGGACATTGGCCGGCAGTTGCGCAAAAAGATCGTGCAGTTCATCGTCGCAGATGATGTGGTCCGGGTCCCACGCGCCGCTCTTTTCGGCAATGTCGTAGGGTACGAAGGCTTCGTCCTTGCCATCGGGCTCGTCGCCGCTGGTGTCGTTCATCTGGGTGCCGTGCGATGACAGGCTGAACACCAGATAGTCGAGCTTGCCCGCTTTGGCGTCGGCGACCATCGTCGTCAGCCTGGCCATGATGTTGGCCTTGGTCGCCTGCGCGTCGGTGAGGGTGGCCATTTCACTGCTCGTGAAACCAAGCAGATCCTTGTACAGCGCCGCCATGTCCTTGGCGTCGTTGACGCAGCCATTGAGCGCGAACTGCGGATAACCGGCAAACTTGTTGATGCCCACGAAAAGGGCTTTCTTCGAAGCCATGGCTTGTCTCCTCTCAAAGCCGCAGAAAAAGGAATACGCGACGGTGCGGCATCGGTCGCCACCGCATTGTGCGTTGATCATTCGCCAGCCGCAATGGGTTGGCCTTTCCTCGATCTTTAGCCGGTCCCGATTGCCGATCGACTACCGCCCGCCGGAAGCAGCCAGGGGCGTCTCCTCGGGCTGAGGCAAACGACCGACGGCGACTTCGAGCAGCCGGTCGTCGCCGAGCATGACCTGACGCAGGCTGTCGTCAGCCCCTGGCCGCTGCGGCGCTCACTTCTTCCTGCCGCGGCCCAGGATCCTGCCAAGAAAGCCTTCGGCCTCTTCGATAACCGTCGCGCCGACGCCAAAGCCGCGACGGGCAATGGCATCGGCCGCGACATCGGTCAGGCTGATCGAGTAGCGCAGGTCATCCGATCGGCCGCTGACGTGCACCGGAACCGTGATCCCGACCAGTGCCGTCAGCAGCTTCGAGTTCTGGACCGGATTGGCGGTCACCGTCACGCGCAGGGTGTAATCCAGGTTGTTCGACAGCAGGTCGAACTGGCCGCGCCCCAGCAGCCCGAGCTGTGCCGCTGCGCCTTCGAGGTCGTCGTTGCGCGCAACGCCGTCGGCGAGCGTGATGGTGCCGGTCAGGCGCGACAACACCGTGCGCTTGGATCGGTCGATCTTGCCGGACTGCGTCCCGCCGCCGGTCAGGGCTCCCTTGACCTGGCCCAGCACCGCCGACAGGTCGATGCCGACCAGCGCATAGTCGCGCAAGGCGAAAGCCGCCGTTCCTGTTGCGTTGCGAGTCATCTCGGTCCGCGACCGGCCACCGGTGGTCAGCGCCAGCTCGATGTTGCCTCGTCCGCTCAGGTCGTTGCGGTTCCAGGCGTCGCGCGCCAGCGCGCCGAGTTCGACATTGGTCAGCGTCAGATTCAGGGCCATACGCTTGTCCTGCGCATCCAGGGTCAAGCCGCCGCTCGCCGTGCCGCCGTAGAGCTGCGCGCTCGCCGGCCCGATCGTGTTGCGGCCCGGCGCGCTGCGCACCCTGGCGCGGACAGCGCTGGCCTTGATGCCGCGCGCCTGCAGTTGCCCGATCTGCAGCCTGCCGTCGAGCCGCAGAGCGCGCCAAGGCGACCAGTCGACGCCCGGATCGGCCAGCGCCGACGCCGGATCCGACGCCAGAGCCGGAACCGAATCCGTGGGGGCAGCCCTCGTGGCTGCCTCCGTTGTTGCCGCCGTGCCTGCCTGACCGGCAATGCCGCCCGCCACCTGCGGAGCCTTGCCAGCCACCGGCCGGGTACGCGGCAGGAAACGGTCCACATCGAGTCGCTCGGCGTCGACTTCAAAGCCGATCTCGGGTTTCCCGAAGCCCTTGATCTGGATGGTCCCCTTCAAGCGGGCATCGGTCGCGCTGGACGCCAGACGCAGGTCGATCCGTTCTTGCCTGGCATCGATCTGCATGGCGCCGGCAAGCGCGAGCTGCGCTTTTCCTTCCGGCAGCAAGGGATCTTCAATGGTGATCTGGCCATCGAATCGCTGCATCGCCAGCGTCCAGTCGTCGATGCTCGCGCTGAGCGGACCCGCCAGCCGCGCCTGCAGCTTCCCCGCGCCATCGCGGCGGCGGGCGGTGAGCACCAACTGCTCGGCGCGCATCGACGCTGCCGAGCCATTGACGCCGTCGAGCGTGAGGTGCCCGTCAACTGACGGTGCGCCCGCCTGCGCGCCGGCCAGAGAGGCGCTGGCTTCGATCGCTGCACTGCTCATCACCTCCTTGTCGAAGGTGAACCCCGTGCTGCTGGCCGCCATCGTCCAGTCGTCGGTTGCGCGCTTTCCGTCGGCCCGGACGCTGATTTGCGCGGCGCTGATCGCCTCGCCCTGCCGCGACAGGCGGCCGGCGGTGATCGACGTGCGCAAGGGCTGCTGCTCGCGCGTCCCCGCGAAGCTGAGCTTGAGGTCGGTCGCGGCAACAGCCGACGCGGCCAGATCAAGGTCTACCTTCGTCGTCAGTTCGATCTCGCCCGCCAGCTTGTGCGAGGTCGATTCCAGGTGGCCTGCCAAGGAAAGCGGCAGGCTGCTTCTTGGCGCCAGCCGGCCGGTCTCCAGCTTGATGGCCGACAGCGTCATCGTCTGCCCGCCGGTTTCGTCGCGGAGCGTGATCGTCGCGTCGCTGAGCAGCAAGCGACCGACTTCCCAATTCGCCGACTCGCCGCCGGCCGCGGTCCCCTCCGCGGGGTGTGCCGGGGCCTCCGGCGCGGTTGCTGCCGCGGGTTGGTCAGGCGCGTCGTCGACGCGGATGCTGCCGTCCCGGTGCCGGACCAGGGTCGCCCGGGCTTGCACGACGTCGATCGATTCCACGACGATGGCTTGGCGCAGCAAGGGCAGCAGGGCGATCGTGACCCGCGCCGACGCGAAGCTGACGAACTCCGCTTCGCTGCCCCGGACCGACAAGCTGCTGGCCGGCAGCGTGATCCCGAGCGCGGGAACGATCGAAAGCCCGAGATCACCCTGGAGTCGAAGCGTTCGACCAGTGTGCGTCTTGACCGCCTGTTCGATCTGCGGTTTGTAATGGTTGACATCGATCAGCGCGATGGCGATGGCCGCGGCAAGCACCAGAAACACCGCCACGGCGGCGATCATGATCAGGACGCGGCGGCTCGCATCTGTCATCGACCCTGGCTCCCCTGGCCCGCCAGCGCGCGCGGCGTGCGGTCGCGAGCAGCGTCGGCGGCGCGAGGCAGCGGGCGGGGAGCGGCCGCGC
>DPSD01000139.1 GCA_003538495.1 Accumulibacter sp. | reverse complement strand
TGATTTCGAGAAGCAGACCGCGCGCCAGGCGCAGCCCCTCATTGATCCGGATGCTGTTATCGAGACGCGGATCGTTGATCAGCCCCTTCCAGCCGACCGTCGTACGAGGTTTCTCGAAATAGACGCGCATCACGATCAGCAGATCGTTTTCGAAGCGGTGGACTTCCTTCTGCAAGCGGCTTGCGTAGTCAACGGCCGAATCGACGTCGTGAATCGAGCACGGGCCGATCACCACCAGCAAGCGGTTGTCGGCACCGTGCAGGATTCTATGGATGCCCTGGCGTGCGTCATAAGTCGTCGTTGCAGCGCGGACGCCGACCGGAAATTCGCGGAAAACGTGGGCCGGCGGGACCAGCTCCTTGATCTCTCTGATGCGAACGTCGTCGGTGTTTGGTTTGCTCTGCAAGGTCATCGGGCCTCCTCCTGGCTTTCGGCCCGGGCGGCCGCGGGCTTGATTCTAATGGAAAGCGGGCTTGATCGTGCGCCGCAGTGGTGCGTGCACGGGCAGCGCGCATTGCCGGACGGTCGGCCGTCTGGTCACCGCGCCGCGGTCGACGAAGCGCTGGGCCGTCTGGCTTGGCGCAGCGTCTCCAGCGCCCTGGCGAAATCGAAATTCTCGATCGCGCTTCCGAGGCGGCCGGCGACTGGCCCCAATGCGGTCTCGAAAAGACTTGCCGATTCGCACCACAGGTCGCAGGCACGGGTATCGTCCTCGGCCAGCAGCGAGTCCAGTTGCGCGATCATTTCCTCCACGCGTTCTTGATCGGCGGGCAGGTGCTGTCGCTCGGTGGGTGGCGGCTGGCTGGACTCAACGCTGCTGATGGCGCCTGCCAGGGTGACGAGGGTGCTCTCCAAGGCGTCGATTGCCGCTGCCAGCGCGGTTGCCGGAGCCTGGTCGCGAAGCGCAAGTTCGAGCGCCAGCGCCTGCTCGCGAAGGGTCGTGGCACCGACCGTCGCCGCCACGCCCTTGAGCGTATGCACCAGCCGTCGCGCAGCCGCTTGTTCATCGGCGGCGAGGTGGGCGCGCAGCCTGCCGGCATCGCCGCCATGCTGGCTGGCGAGCATTTGCAGCAGTCGCCGGTACAGCGACCGGTCACCGTCAGCGGCCTGCAGTCCGGCGTCGACATCGAGGCCGGTGATGCGGCGCAGGGTGATCCGCTGCCCGGCGATGGCGGACTCCTGCAGAGGGCTGGCGACTGACGACGGGGCCGCCGCGGATGGCGCCGGCAGCCAGTGTTGCAGCATCTCGTAGAGCCTGTTCGGGTCCACCGGTTTGGCGAGATGGTCGCTCATGCCGGCGTCAAGGCAGCGCTGACGATCGTCAGCGAAGGCGTTGGCGGTGATCGCCACAATCGGCAGCGATTCGCGGCCCGGTAGCCGACGGATCGCGCGGCTCGCGGCCAGGCCGTCCATCACCGGCATCTGCATGTCCATCAGGACCAGCGCGTAGTCGTCGTCGCTCCCCGGTGTTGCGGCGCTGACGCGCGCAACGGCCTGTTGTCCGTCGGCGACGACATCGACCTTCAGCCCGGCGCTCAGCATCAACTCGCGCGCCACCTCCTGACTCAGGCGATCGTCCTCGGCGAGCAGCACGCGAGCGCCCGGCCAGTAGCCAGCGAGCATCCGATTCACAGCAACCTGCCCAGCGGCGGGTAGCGCCAGGCCTTGTCGAGTGGCGGCGCTGCCATCGTCGCTGGCGATCAGCTCAAGACGGACCGTAACCCAGAAGACGCTGCCGATACCCGGTTCGCTGTCGGCGCCGACTTCGCCACCCATCATCGTCGCCAGCCGTTTGCAGATCGCCAGGCCGAGACCGGTGCCACCATGCTTGCGGGTGGTCGATTCGTCGGCTTGCGAGAAAGGCTGGAACAGGCGCGCCTGCTGCGCTTCGGTGATCCCGATTCCCTGGTCCTCGACCTCCAGGCGCACTCGTACCGCAGTGCCTTGCCGCTCGATCAGCCGTGCGCGCACGGCAATTCGGCCGCTTTCCGAGAATTTGACTGCGTTGCTTACAAAGTTGAGCAGGATCTGCCCCAGCCGCAGGGGGTCGCCGCGAAGACGGGCAGGAATCGCCGGATCGACCTCCCGGTGTAGATGCAGACCCTTGGCGTGGCTGCGCTCGCCGAGCATGCTCAGCGTGTGGTCGATCACCCGTAACAGGGAGAAGTCGGTCTCCTCAAGCGTCAGCCGATCGGCTTCGATCTTCGACAGGTCGAGAACGTCGTTGATGATCCCGAGCAAGTGCTGCGCGGCCTGACTGACCTTCGCCAGCTGCACCTGTTGCCTGCGGTGCGTGAGGTCTCGCTGGAGCAGGTGCGTGAGACCGATGATGGCGTTCATCGGGGTGCGGATCTCGTGGCTCATGTTGGCCAGGAAAGTGCTCTTGGCCCGGTTTGCGGCTTCGGCCGCGTCCTTCGCTTCGGCAAGTTCGGCGGTTCGAGAGTGGACCAGTTCCTCGAGGTGATGGCGGTGCTGCTCGAGTTCGGCGGCGGCGCGATTGCGCTCGGTAAGGTCGACGTCGATACAGAACATCTCCGGCGCGCGTCCCGGAATCTGGACCAGGACATGACTCGAAAAAACCGCGACGCGCGAGCCGTCCTTGCGCATCAGGAACAACTCCTCCGGAGGAATCGCGACGCCCGTACGATGCATCTCCGCAATCGCCTGCCTGACGCCGGCGCGCATTTCTGGCGGAATGATCAGGTCGAGCAGGTTTCTGCCGATCGCTTCGTCAGCCGAGTAACCGTACAGTCTCTCTGATGCCGGGTTCCAGAAGCGGGTTGTGCCGTCAGCCAGGTATCCTTGCAGGGCAATCGCATCGACGTCGTTGAGCACCGTGCGGAATCGTTCCTCGGATTCTCGCAGGGCGTCGGCCGCCAGTTTGCTTTGCGTGATGTCGCGCGCGTAGCCGACGGTGCCGATCAGCTTCCCGGCTACCGAGACCGGGGACTTGTAGGTCTCGAACCAGCGCTGCTCGCCGCTGATTTCCATGACTTCCTCGAAGCGTCTGGCGTGTCCGGCGGCCAGGGTTGCCCGGTCATCGGCGCGATACGCCTCGGCCAGTTCGGCAGGGGCGATATCGACATCGGTCTTGCCGACCAGCGACGCTGCCGAAGGCTGCCCAAGGGTTTCGACAAAGCGTTGGTTTACGGTCAGAAAACGGCTCTCGGTGTCCTTCAGCCAGACCATGAACGGAAAGTTGTCGAGCAGCGCCCGCTGGTATTGGTCGCGTGCCAGCAGCTCTGCCTGGGCAGCGGCAAGAGCGCGCAGCGGCAGTCGGCGCAGGGGTCCCCAGATCAGCCAGGCGATTCCCAGGCTGGCGGCGAGCAGCGGCAGGGCGGCCAGCAACTCACCGTTGATCGCCCTTTCGATGGTCAGTTTGCCGACCGGCTGGCCATAGGAGTGCAATGTCCGGCTTCGTGAAAGAGCCGGCAAGGCGATGGTCGGCGGGAATTCAATCAGGGCTTCATTGCCCTCGTTGAACACGCGCACCCGCGTATTCGGAGACTCGTGGCGTTCAAGCAGGCTGCGAATGCGGTCTGATGCCAGATCCCACTGCTGCGGCTGGTCGGCGATGAAGTCCTCGACCAGCAGCGCCTGGACGCGCAAGGACTCGTCGAGGCGTTCGACGACGCTGGTACGAACGTGGAACCAGTAAGCGGCGCTCGGCAGCACGGCGACCAGCAGCGCCAAGGTCGCGGTCAGGCGCGTCAGCAACCTGACCATGGGCTGGTGGATGCGCGAACTCATTGGCCGTAGGGCAGGTGGTCGTAAGCCTGCAGCAGGCGGCTGGCGGCGGCGGAGCGCAGGAAGGTCGCGAAGCGTTCGGCCAACTCGCCGGGCTGCTGCGGCAGCACGACGGTGAGCGTCTTGCGCCAGGGGTAGCTGCCGTTTTTCAGGTTTGCCAGCGACGGCGCGACGCCATTGATCGGCAGGACGACCAGACGCGTGTTGCTGGTCGTCAGCAGGCCGACGGTCGTCGGGCCGAGCGAACCGGGGGTCCTGGCCAGCAGCCGCAGCGTGTCGAGGTCATTGTCGGCGGTAACCATCCCGGGTCGCAGCGAGGCGGCGTCGACGGCCTTGGCCATCGCCGGCGACATCTCCCTGAGCACTTGCGTGTCGCTCTCGAAGCGGGCGCGCAGGATCAGGCGGATCGGTGAACCGTCGGGCCAGGTCAGTAGCTGCCCTTCGTAGATCCGGGCCAGCTGGTCGACGGTGAAGCCGCCGCTCTGCGGCGCATCGGACGAGGCCAGGACGAACGCGGTGGTGGCAAGGGCGAACTGCTGCCCGACCTGCGCGGCCTCCGCCGGCTTCAACACCCGGCCGATGACCGCCAGGTCGATGCGGCCGGCAGCCAGAGCCTTGACAGCGCTTCCGGAGCCGAGTGGTGGCGCGATCTGGTTCAGCCGGGCGTCGGGGGCCTGCTTGAGGAATTCCTCGAACAGCAGGCGGACAATCGGCGCGGCCGACCCGGTACCGCCAACCGACAGGGCCCCGGCGCGTGCGGTTCCGGCGACGAGGGCCAGCAACAGCAGGGCGATCAGGCGCCGGTACGAGGCCTTCTTCATGAGTCTCCTTTCCGCCGCGGGCGAGCGCTGGCGATCGCGGCTGAACGAGGCGGCAGCGCCTTCAGCCTGGCAGGTGGCAGGTCGCGCGGAGTTCGTTGTCCGCGTGTCTGGCGGCAATGGCGAGGAATTCCTCCTGGCGGGCGAAAAAGGCATCGACCACGTTCGGGTCGAAGTGGCTGCCGCGCCCGTCCTGGATGATCCGCAGCGCTTCTTCGAGTGGATAGCCCCGCTTGTACACCCGTTGAGCGATCAGTGCGTCGAAGACGTCGGCCAGCGCCATCAGGCGCGCCGAAATCGGGATCGCCTCGCCAGCGAGCCCCTCCGGGTAGCCGGAGCCGTCCCATTTCTCGTGGTGGTAGTGCGCGATTTCCTTGGCCATGTTGAGGAAATCAATCGGTTGCTCGGCCTCTTTCTCGGCCTTTTCGATCGCCTCGTAGCCCAGGCGGCTGTGTTTCTTCATGGTTTCCCACTCGTCCGCGTTCAACCTGCCGGGCTTGAGCAGAATGTGATCAGGGATGCCGACTTTGCCGATGTCATGCAAGGGTGCTGATTTGACGAGAATCTCGATGTTTTCCGGCGTCAGGAATTCGGCGAAACGTGGATGCGAGCGCAATTCCATCGCCAGCGCACGGACGTAGCCCTTGGTGCGGTGCAGGTGGTTGCCGGTCTCGGGGTCACGGATCTCGGCCAGGCGTGCCAGCGCCAGGATGCTGACATCCTGAATCAGGAGATTTTCCGCCATTCGCCTGGTGATCTCCTGCTCCAGACTGTGGTTTCTGTCCTGCAGCAGGTCGCGGCCGGCCTTCAGTTCGAGATGTGCGCGAACGCGGGCGATCACGATCGACGACTTGATCGGTTTGGTAATGTAGTCCACCGCGCCCAGCGCCAGACCGCGTTCCTCGTCGCCACTGTTATCGAGAGCGGTGACGAAGATCACCGGAATGCCGGCCGTCGCCGGGTTCGCCCGCAAGTGGCCGATCACTTCGTAGCCGTCCATCTCGGGCATCATCACGTCGAGCAGGATGATGTCGGGCGCTTCCTGCTCGGCCTTGGCGATGCCTTCGGCGCCGGAAAGGGCGGTGATGACTTCGTAATAATCGCCGCTTAGCCGCGCTTCCAGCAGCTTCACGTTCGGTAAAATATCGTCGATGACAAGGACGCGCGCGGTCATGGCTTCATATTAGGACAGGCCTTAGGCCCGGTCGAGATACTTCTGCACCGTGCCGATGAATTCGGTGATCGAGATGGGCTTTGAGATATAGCCCTCGCAGCCGCCCTGGCGGATCTTCTCCTCGTCGCCCTTCATGGCGAAGGCGGTGACGGCAATGACCGGGATGTGCCGCAGGTCGCTTNNGCATCATCACGTCGAGCAGGATCAGGTCGGGCCGCGGCTGGCTGGCGGCAGCCTGCAAGGCCCGTCGCCCCGAATTGACGGCACGGACACGGTGCTGCGGTCTGAGCACGCCGCTCAGGACCGACAGGTTCTCGGGGGTGTCATCGACGATCAGAACGGTTGCCATCAGGGTCCTGCCGGGGAAACAGCGATCGGCCAGCGTCCATCATTGCCGCTGCCCCAAGCGCTGGCCAGGAACAAAGTCACAAGCAGCTGTTGCGCGCGCGCCACGATCGCCAGGAAGCGCGCCGGGCTATTGCTCAAGACCCGCCTGTGCGACTTCGAACAGTTCCCGCTCCTCGAAGCGGACGTGCGCCGACAGCAGTTCGGCAAAGCGCAGCAGGGTCGCCGCGCCGCCACCTGGCAATTCACCGCACAGGCTACGCAGGGCGGCGTGCTCGCGCAAGGTGCGCGCCACCAGCGCTTGTTCGCCGGCCCGGGCCAGCGCCGGCAGGAGGGTCGTTTCTTCGACCACGAAGTGCGGTTCAAGATGGGTGGCGAAAACCTCGCCGCAGGCCTTTGCGGAGGCTGCCAACTGCCGCGAGTCGCCCGAGGTGGCCGCCCGGCGCGCGGCGAGCGCCAGCGTCAGGGCGGTATGGTGTTCCCGCGAGAGGTCCCGCAGAGTCTGGTGGCGCTTCATGGCAACTGCCCTTGTCGATGATGCGGTGTCGGTCAGCGTGGCTCCGGCAGCCGACAGAGCTTCGGCCGGCGATTGCTGTTGTCCCCGGTTGCAGCGGCGCGCCCTCCCATCGAGCGGACAGCGGCCGGGCTGGCAGGCACCGCTTGCGCTGGCCCCCGGAGAACCTGCAGGAAATGGCGGATTGTATCCAATCGTCGGCAGCGGCGTCGGCGTTTCCGGTGTCATCGGCCGGGCGACCCCTTGGATGACACCTCTTACCGGGTCCACGCGGCGGTTGGACCAGAGCCAAGCCACTGCAGTTCGATAAAGTCGTAGACCAGGGACCTACGGCGCCCGGAGGCGTGTCGCAGCCGCGTCTGCGAGCAGCTTGAGTGCCTGGTGCCGGTTTTCCCGCGAGCGCCGGTCAGGCCTGAAGTCCTTTACCGTGATCTCGCCCCAGCGGACGAGTATCACCGACGCCGGGCTCGAAGTCCGGTGTCTGATTGCCGCTGCGTTCGCTACCGCCGACGGTCTGCTGGGTCTTGTACAGGATTTCGTGCAATGGCCCAGACTCGGCGCCGGGCGGGCCAACAAGGGTACCGACAAGCGTTCGCAAGGCGTTGGCGTTGGCGTTGGCGTAGGTGGACGGGGAAACCGCTTCCGTCCACTTCAAGGCCTACGAGCTTGCGGCGGCTGTCGCCGGGCTCCACGGCGCGTCACCTGGCCTAGCCGAAGTTCCCGGTGTCGACCCACTCTTGTTTGATCAGCGACCACCAGTCGATGGCCAGACCCTTGAGCACATAGGCGTACGGCAGCCAGCCGTAGCCGCTTGCTCCCCATCCTGTGCCCCAGGAATTACGGATCAACAGGGCGCCGGTAGTTTCCGTGGCGCCAGGGTTGGCATTCCTGATCTTCATGGCATTGTCGTAGCCGACGGCGACGATCGCATGCCCGCCGACCAGCTTCTCGCCGGCGACCGGATAGGGGATCCTGCCGGTTGCGTTCGCTTGCGCTATAGAGCTGTACACGGCGAAACCGAACATCGACGGCAAGCCTGCGGCCAGGTTGGTCTTGATGCGGTCGAGAACGGTGGCTACCGAGGTCCCGGGCGGATCTAGGCGATAGTAGGTGATGGCCCGGTAGTTTTGCCCGAAGGCGTAACAGAACGCTGTCGGTTCCTTGTCGAAAGCCGTGGCCGCCGTGTTGTAAGCCCAGTAGGCTTCTGGTGGCACACCGAACAGCACCATCGCTTCCATGGTCGTGCGCAAGAACGCGCCGGTATCGCCTGTCGACTTCGACAGGTTTCGCGTCGTCTTGTACAAGAACAAACGCGAGGCGTTGATGTGTTTGTTGAAGGCGCGGCGCTCGTAGTACTCGACCAATCCGACTCCGGCGTTGGCCGTACACGAGCCCAGAGCGCCTTGGTCTTCGATCGGTGAGCACCAGGCACGGAGATCCACGGTTGCCGGCAAGCTGGCAGGAACCGTAGCCGCGTTTACTTTCGCCAATAAGCCCTTGATGGAATGCGTCTGCCCCAGCGACTTGCGCTTGGCGGTGACCACGTCGTCGTTTGGCGTAAAGTCTTGCATGCTCGGATAGTCCGGAAGCCAGCCCATACCGAAGGTTTCGTTTGACTCTGACATGATAATTCTCCCTTGACAGATAAATGATCTTCATCGCCGGATCGGCCTGAGAGAAAACCCCAAGCCTGGCGGCCGCGTGTCGCGCGCACTGTTACCCGGAACATCCTGCGCATCAACTCCTTGCCGTGTCCCCGGTGATCAGGCGAGCCGTCGTCGCGTGGAATATCCGGCCTGCAGGCGGACGGCTAACGTGCCGTGATCCGAACGGTGACCGTAAACACCTCAATGGCCGACGAATTCCCTTTCCATTCGCGCCAGAGCTTGAGGTGCAATAGCGCGCCCCCGGGCTGCTCGGCGATGAACGTCAGTATTCTCAGCCCGCTGCTGCCGACCGCCGCGACGGAGGCTGGAGGATAGTCTGAAGCCCTCAGCAGCAGCTGCCCTGCGGTATTGCTTTGGTACCCACGTGAAGCCCGTAGTCGGTGATTCTTCGAGATGCACGACGAGCTTGTCGCCGACTCGGAGGCTTACCGTGCGGGCGTTATCGGCGTCGGTCAGGATCATTTGGTTCTCCGCGCGGTCGCTTTCTATCGGGATGGCCTCATTTATTTTCTGGTCAAGCGTTGGCATCGCGGCGCATCCAGAAGCTATCGACAAGGTCAGGATGCAGAGCAATGTCCGCCACAGTGCCACCGATTTTGAGCGTAGCAAATAAGCCATTATCTACACCGGATTTACGCTTGCTATGCATTTTCCAGGCGTCGTCTTGTTGCTACCGGCCGAGGCTGGTTAGCGTGCCGCTGCGAGGGCACGCGATGAACCACCGGCAGCCACGACAATTGGCGCTAATACGCGGGAGTTTTTCTTGCCAAACGGAGAGATAGAAATAATATAGTGGTACGGTTGGGGCGATTCAAGCGATATTTGACTTATTTTTTTTGACCCGAATGGCCAGTGCGTGCTGTCGTGAACAGGCCGCAGGAGCCGTGATTTCCAATTCATTAAGTGCCGAAGCGGCTTGCCGTCGCTGCCGGATCTCGCACCCAGGGCAAGGCAGCGAGGGCCGACGCGTTGTTCAGCGCAGGGTGGCCGTTCGCGGGCGGATTGGTGGCACGCGCGCTGGCGACCCGGCGGCAGGTTGAAGCGGCCGACTCCGTTCATGGCTGGTGCACAAACGCTGCGCAAGCGCTATGCTCACAGGCTCTTTACCCGGCTCCTTACCGACCCCGCGACAACGATGGCTACCGATACCCGCACCCGTCTGCCGACCGTCGTCCTCGCCTGGTCGCTGAGCGTTCTCGGCGGCTGTGGTGTGGACCAATCGCCGTCTGCCGGCAATGCCGCGAAAGCGAGCCAGCAAGACGTTCCAGTGGTGCTGGTCTCCGTCCAGCGCAGGAACGTGCCGGTGAGCGTCGAGGGTATCGGCAATGTCGAGGCGATCGCCAGCGTGGCGGTGAAGTCGCGCGTCGACGGCCAGATCGTCAAGGTGGCTTTCGCGGACGGCGACGACGTCAAACCCGGACAGCTGCTGTTCGAGATCGATCGCCGTCCGGCGCTGGCGCAGCTCAGGCAGGCCGAGGCGAGACTGGCCAGCGATCTGGCACTGCTGGCGCAGGCGCGGGCGCAGGATGCGCGCTACCAGGACCTGTTGCAGCAGCGCTTCATTTCCGCCGACGGCTATCAGCAGTACAAGACCCGGCTCGACAGCGCGCTGGCCAACGTCGAGGCCGACCGCGCCGCGGTCGACGGCGCCCGGCTGCAGCTCGAGTACTGCACGATCCGCGCGCCGATCGTCGGGCGCGCCGGGCGGATCCTGATTCAGCAGGGCAATCTGGTGAAGGCCAACGACAGCGAAGCGCTGGTCGTGATCAAGCAGTTGACACCGATTTTCGTCAACTTCTCGGTGCCCGAACACTACCTGGCGCAGGTACGCAGTGCCGACGCAGCGGTGGTCACCGTCGTCGGCAGCGACGCCGACGGGCAGGCGGTACAGACCAGTGGCACGCTGGCCTTCGTCGATAACGCGGTGGACCCGGCCACCGGCACCATCAAGCTGCGAGCCAGCGTTGCCAACCGCGACGCCGGCCTGTGGCCGGGGCAGTTCGTGCGTGCCGTGCTCGCCCTCAGCGAGCAGGCGGGTGCGCTGGTCGTTCCGGTGGATGCGGTGCAGACCGGCCCCAAGGGGAGCTATGTTTTCGTCGTCGACGCCGAGGGCAAGGCGCAGCGGCGCGAAGTCGAGGTGGCGCGCACGGCGGGCGCTGATGCGGTGCTGGCCAGCGGCCTGGCCGAGGGCGAACAGGTGGTCGTCGACGGCCAGTCGCGACTGGTCCCGGGCAGCCCGGTGCTGGTCCGGGACGGCACCCGGCAAGGGTCGTGAAGTGATCGCGCAGCCATCATGACCCTTGCATGAACATCTCCCGACCCTTCATCTATCGCCCGGTGATGACCGGGCTGGTGATGCTGTCGATTCTGGTCTTCGGCCTGATCGCCTACCGCCTGCTGCCGGTTTCCGATCTGCCGAACGTCGATTTTCCTACCATCACGGTTAGCGCCAACCTGCCCGGCGCCAACGCCGAGACGGTCGCCGCCGCCGTCGCGACGCCGCTCGAGAAGCAGTTTTCGACGATTCCCGCGCTCGAGTCGATGAGCTCGACCAGCGCCGTGGGAACGACTTCGATTACCCTGCAGTTTGCGTTGAATCGCAACATCGACGCCGCTGCGCAGGACGTCCAGTCGGCGATTTCGACGGCCTTGCGGCAGTTGCCGCCGGAGATGACCAACCCGCCAGCGTTCCGCAAGGTCAACCCGGCCGATGCGGCGGTTTTCTACCTGGTCGCCCGCTCCGAGACGATGCCGCTCTCGGCGGTCGACGAGTACGCCCAGACGCGCATCGCGCAGCGCCTGTCGACGATCGCCGGGGTCGCCCAGGTGCAGGTCTTCGGCAGCCAGAAGTATGCGGTGCGGGTGCAGCTCGACCCGAACCTGCTGGCGGCGCGCGGCATCGGCATCGACGAAGTGCAGCAGGCGATCGCCAGCCACAACGTCAACAAGCCGACCGGCACGCTGTACGGTGCCCAGCGCGCGTTTTCGGTCGAGGCCAGCGGCCAGCTCAAGGACGCTGCCGCCTACCGGCCGCTGATTGTCGCTTACCGCAACGGCGCGCCGGTGCGCCTGAGCGCGCTGGGGCGGGTCATCGATGGCGTCGAGAACGACAAGTACGCGGCCTGGTACAAGGACGAACGGACGATCATCCTGGCCATCCAGCGGCAGCCGGGGACCAATACCGTCGAACTGGTCGATGCCATCCGGGCACTGCTGCCGTCGTTCCGCGAGCAGGCGCCGACCGGCATCAAGATCGACGTCATGTACGACCGCTCGCAGTCGATCCGTGCCTCGGTTGCCGACGTCAAGTTCACCCTGCTGCTGGCGCTGGCACTGGTGATCCTGGTCATCTTCGTGTTTCTGCGTAACGTCTCGGCGACGCTGATTCCCAGCCTGGCACTGCCGATGTCGATCATCGGCACCTTCTCGGTGATGTACCTGATGGATTTCAGCCTCGACAACATCTCGCTGATGGCGCTGACGCTGTGCGTCGGTCTGGTGGTCGACGACGCCATCGTGGTGCTCGAGAACATCACCCGCCACCTGGAGATGGGTGAGACACCGCTTGAAGCGGCGCTCAGGGGGACCGAGGAAATCGGCTTCACGGTGTTGAGCATGACCCTATCGCTGGTCGCGGTGTTCATCCCGATCCTGTTCATGGGCGGCATTCTCGGTCGCTTGCTGCACGAGTTCGCGGTGACCATCATGGTCGCCGTGCTGGTTTCCGGTTTCGTTTCGCTGACCCTGACGCCATTGCTCGCCGCCCGCCTGCTCAAGCCCACCGATCACCACCGGCACGGCCGCCTGTACCAGCTCTCCGAGCGCTTTTTCGAAGCCTGGCGGCGCGGCTACCAGCGCAGCCTGGGGTGGGTGCTGGCCCGACCACGGGCGACCATGCTGGCCTTCCTGCTGGTGATCGCGGCCACCGCCGTGATGTTCAACAACACCCCCAAGGGCTTTCTGCCGAGCGACGACATCGGACAGATCTTCGCTTTCACCGAGGCCGCGCAGGACGTTTCCTTCGAGGCGATGATGGACAAGCAACGACAGGTCGCGCGCCTGGTGCAGGCCAACCCCAACGTCGCCACCGTGATGTCCTTCATCGGCACCTCGGGCTTCTCGCAGACGCTCAACCTCGGCCGCATGCTGATCGTCCTCAAGCCGTACGGCGAGCGCGCCAGTCCCGAGCAGATCATCCAGGAGTTGCGACCGCAACTGACCGCGGTGCCGGGAATGAAGGTCTTCCTGCAGAGCGTGCCGACGATCCGGATCGGTGGCCGGCTGACCAAGAGCCTCTATCAGTACACGCTGCAGGACGCCGACCTCGACCAACTCCATCACTGGGCGCCGATCCTCGAGGAGAAGCTGCGAACGTTGCCCGGGCTGCAGGATGTTTCCAGCGATCTGCAGATCCGGACGCCCAAGGTGGCGGTCGAGATCGATCGTGACAGGGCCGCGGCGCTCGGGGTGACGCCGGCGCAGATCGAGGATGCGCTGTACAGCGCCTACGGCCAGCGCCAGGTGTCGACCATCTACACGCCGACCAACGCCTACTGGGTGATCCTCGAGGTCGAGCCGAAGTTCCAGACCGACCCGGCGGCGCTGGCCATGCTCCACGTTCGTTCGAGCACCGGCGCGCTGGTGCCGCTCAACGCGGTTACCCGCTCCAGCACCGGCGTCGCGCCGCTGACCATCAACCACCAGGGACAGGTGCCGGCGGTCACCCTCTCGTTCAACCTCGCACCGGGGGTGTCCTTGTCCACCGCCATCGCCGAGGTACGCGCGCTGCAGGCGACGCTGGGCGTTCCGGAAACGCTGCTCGGCAGCTTCCAGGGCGCGGCGCAGGCTTTCCAGGCGTCGCTGGCCGGCATGGGCATGCTGCTGGTGATGGCCGTGTTCGTCATCTACATCGTTCTCGGCATTCTTTACGAAAGCACCATCCACCCGCTGACCATCCTTTCGGGCTTGCCGACCGCCGGGCTTGGCGCGCTGGTGACGCTGACGCTGTTCGGGCGCGAACTCGACATGTACGGCTACGTCGGGATCATCATGCTGGTCGGCATCGTCAAGAAGAACGCGATCATGATGATCGACTTTGCCATCGAGGCCCGGCGACGGCACGCCAGGCCGCCGCGCGAAGCGATCCACGAGGCTTGCCTGGTGCGCTTCCGGCCGATCATGATGA
>DPSD01000138.1:2432-6943 GCA_003538495.1 Accumulibacter sp. | reverse complement strand
TTTGAAATGAGAACTGCTGCCGGAACGCAGGGCGGCAGCGCCGGAAAGCGACGGCCCACGGTGCGACGCGCCAACGCCAGGCATCGAAGTCGTCAATGCAGGATGATCGGCCGCGCGGCACCGGCGCAGTAGGAGTCGAGCAGTGCATCGATCGACTCTTCGTCACGCTCGCTGTCGGGGATCTCCTCCAACGCCCGGCGCAAGTCCCTGGCCACCGAACCCTGGACAAAAAGACTGCGGCTGGCCGCCTTGTCCACCAGCTCAAAACCCTCCTGCACCGGGTAGGCGACGATCGCGTAGTTCGCACTGTCGTACACAATGTTCATGATTGCTGTTCCTTTTCCGCCGCAGGAAAATGGGGCCGGACGGCGCCCGGATCATCCGTCGCACCGCACGCCGGCCGCGGTGGCCATGAGCATACCTGTAGCCTACACCTTGTCGAAGCGCATGACGCCGTTTTCGCAGGCGACGCGGATCGTATCACCGGCGGCAAATCGCCCTTCGAGAATCGCCTTCGCCAGCGGGTTCTCGAGCTCCGACTGGATCGCCCGCTTCAGTGGCCGCGCACCGAATACCGGGTCGAAACCGGCGGCTGCCACTTCGGAAAGGGCGCTGTCATCGACCTCGGTCTTCATTTCCAGTTGCGCCAGTCGTTTATCGAGATAGCCGAGCTGGATCCGGGCGATCGACTTGATGTGCTTTTCGTCGAGCGCATGGAAGACGACGACCTCGTCGATGCGATTGATGAATTCCGGCCGGAAATAGCTTTTCACTTCGCCCATCACCGCCAGCTTGATCACCTGATAATCATCGCCGGACATTTGCTGGATCATCTGCGAACCAAGATTCGAGGTCATCACGATCACGGTGTTCTTGAAATCGACGGTGCGCCCGTGGCCGTCGGTCATGCGGCCATCGTCGAGGACTTGCAACAGCACGTTGAAGACGTCCGGATGCGCTTTCTCAATTTCATCGAGCAAGATCACGCTGTAGGGCTTGCGCCGCACGGCTTCGGTCAGATGGCCGCCCTCCTCGTAGCCGACATAGCCCGGCGGCGCGCCGATCAGGCGCGACACCGAATGCTTTTCCATGAATTCACTCATGTCGATGCGCACCAGGTGCTCTTCGGAGTCGAACAGGAATCCGGCCAGCGCCTTGCACAGCTCGGTCTTGCCGACGCCGGTCGGCCCCAGGAAAAGGAATGAACCGTACGGCCGGTTGGGATCGGCCAGGCCGGCACGCGAGCGGCGAATGGCGTCGGCGACCAGGCGGACTGCCTCGTCCTGACCCACCACCCGCTGATGCAGGCGAGACTCCATCTGCAGCAGTTTCTCGCGTTCGCCCTGCATCATCTTGGCAACCGGAATGCCGGTGGCACGCGACACCACTTCGGCAATTTCCTCGACGCCGACCTGCGTGCGCAGCAGTTTGTTTTCCTGCCCGCCCTGGTTTGACTTTTCCGCCGCCTTCAACTGCGCTTCAAGCTGCGGCAACCTGCCATACTGCAATTCGGCCGCCTTGTCGAGCTTGCCCTCGCGCTGCAGTCGGGTGAGTTCGACCTTGAGCTTGTCGATCTCTTCCTTGATGTGCGCGCTGCCCTGCACCTGCGCCTTTTCAGCCTTCCAGATTTCATCGAGGTCGTTGTACTCGCGCTCCAGCTTGAGCAGTTCATCCTCAATCAACTGCATGCGCTTTTTCGACGCCTCATCCTTCTCCTTGCGCACCGCTTCGCGCTCGATCTTGAGCTGGATCATGCGTCGGTCGAGCCGGTCCATCACTTCCGGCTTGGAGTCGATCTCCATCTTGATCCGCGCCGCCGCCTCGTCGATCAGGTCGATGGCCTTGTCCGGCAGGAAACGGTCGGTGATATAGCGATGCGACAACTCGGCTGCGGCGATGATCGCCGGGTCGGTGATCGGGACGCCGTGGTGCAGCTCGTATTTCTCGCGCAGGCCACGCAGGATGGCGATCGTCGATTCAACCGTCGGTTCATCGACCAGCACCTTCTGGAAGCGGCGTTCGAGGGCGGCGTCCTTCTCGACGTACTTGCGATATTCGTCCAGCGTCGTCGCGCCGACGCAGTGCAGTTCGCCGCGCGCCAGCGCCGGTTTCAGCATGTTGCCGGCGTCGATCGCACCCTCGGCCTTGCCGGCACCGACCATGGTGTGCAATTCGTCAATGAAGACGATGATCCGCCCCTCCTCCTGCGCGATCTCCTTGAGCACCGCTTTCAGGCGCTCTTCGAATTCGCCGCGGTACTTGGCACCCGCCAGCAGCGCGGCCATGTCGAGACTCAGCACCTTCTTGCCCTTGAGCGTTTCCGGAACCTCGTCATTGACGATCCGCTGTGCCAGCCCCTCGACGATCGCCGTCTTGCCCACCCCGGGCTCACCAATCAGTACCGGGTTGTTCTTGGTCCGCCGCTGCAGGATCTGGATCGCCCGGCGGATTTCGTCGTCGCGGCCGATCACCGGATCCAGCTTGCCTTGGCGCGCGCGGTCGGTCAGGTCGATGCAGTACTTGCCCAGGGACTGGCGCTGGCCTTCGGCTTCCTGGCTATCGACCCCCTGGCCGCCGCGTACCGCCGCCACGGCCTGTTCGAGGGCCTGCTTGACCAGCCCGTGCTGCCTGGCCAGACGGCCGCATTCGCCCTTGTCTTCGCAGAGCGCGAGCAGGAACATCTCCGAGGCCATGAACTGGTCGCCGCGCTTCTGTGCCTGCTTGTCGGCCAGATTCAGCAGGTTGCCGAGATCGCGGCCGATCTGCACTTCGCCGCCGTGCCCCTCGACTTTCGGCAGGCGGCCAAGCGCCTGCGTGAGTGCCGTCTTGAGCGCTGCCACGTTGACCCCGGCGCGCGCCAGCAGCGGCCCGGTGGCCCCGTCTTCCTGCTGCAACAGGGCCAGCAGCAGATGCTGCGGCTCGATCATCTGGTGGTCGTGACCGACCGCCAGACTTTGTGCATCGGCCAGCGCTTGCTGGAACTTGGTCGTCAGTTTGTCGAGACGCATGCGGCTACCCTCCGGGGAAATATATCCATGCGCCACAGATGGGGGCGGGCGGGCACTAAGTCAACGCCCATTTTCGTGCGCTTCGCGGGTGGACCGCGGTGGCTCCCGCCGGCGGGGTCAGCGTTGGCGGGTCAGTCCTGCCAGCGCTCGGCCGCCTGGTCGTCTGCTTCGCGTGCGTCAACCCAGCGCGCACCCTCGCCGGTCACTTCGCGCTTCCAGAAAGGCGCGCGTGTTTTCAGGTAGTCCATGATGAACTGGCAGGCGGCAAAAACGTCGCCGCGATGCGACCCGGCAACCGCCACCAGGACGATCTGATCGGTCGGCAACAAGCGGCCGACGCGGTGGATCACCAGCGCATCGATGATCGTCCAGCGCGCGCTCGCCTGGTCGACGATCGCCTTCAGAGCCTTCTCGGTCATCCCCGGATAGTGTTCGAGAGTCATTTCGCTGACGCCAGACCCGTCGTTGACGTCACGCACCAGGCCGACGAAAGACGCCAGCGCACCGATCTGCGGTTTGCCCCGGCGCAGCGCAGCGAGTTCGGCGCCGACGTCAAAATCGGCTTCCTGCACGCGAACGGCCATCTCAGCCGCCGGTCACCGGTGGAAAGAAGGCCACTTCGTCACCCGCGCGCAGCGTCGTATCCGGCTTGGCCAGCTCCTGATTGACCGCGTAGCGAAGGTTCCTGACCGTCGCCAGTGCTTCCCACTGGCCGCCACGGGCAACCAGAAAAGCAAGCAGTCCGGCGACGTCGGTCACCCCGGCGGGCAGGTCCAGTTGCTCGCTGGCGTGTCCGACTCGCTCGCGCAATCCGGCAAAGTACAGAATTTTCACGGTCATCCCCTCGCTCAAGCCAGCAACTCCGAAAAGGGCACGAAACGAACCATCTCGCCACACCGGATGACCTGCTGCGGCGGGTTGTCGATCAGCCCGTCACCCCACACCGCCGAAGTCAGGACGCCCGAACCCTGCTGCGGGAACAGGTCCACGCCGCCGTCGCCGTTGCTCCTGGCCCGCAGGAACTCGCGCCGCGCGTCGGGCCGCAACCAGTCGAAATCGGCACGCAGGAAGTAACTCGCCGGTGCCGTCCGCGATGCGCCCTGCATCTTCAGCAGAAATGGACGTACCAGCATCACGAAGGTGACGAAGCTCGACACCGGGTTGCCCGGCAGACCGATGAACGCCACTTCGCGGCCGCTCGCGGCGACGCAGCCGAACGCCAGCGGTTTGCCCGGCTTGATGGCGATTTGCCACATCTCCAGCCGGCCTTCGGCTTCCACGGCCGCCCTGACATGATCCTCCTCGCCAACCGAAACGCCGCCCGAGGTCAGAATCAGGTCGTTGTCCTGCGCTGCTTCGCGCAACGCCTGCCGGGTCGCCGTCAGATCGTCGGCGACGTGTCCGTGGTCGCGCACTTCGCAGCCCAGCTGTTCGAGCAGACCAGTCAGCAGGAACCGGTTGGCGTTGTAGATCGCCCCGGCCGGCAGCGGCTCACCGGGCATG
>DPSD01000138.1:1884-2122 GCA_003538495.1 Accumulibacter sp. | reverse complement strand
AGAAAGACCGGCAGCCGGGCGATTCCAACCGACGCCGCCAGCGCGCTATCCTGGGGTCGCAGGCGCTGCCCGGCGCCGAGAATCTCGCTGCCGGCGGCAATGTCGCTGCCGGCTCGCCGGATATGATCGCCCGTCTGGGGCAGGTGGTCGATCACCACCTCATCGCTGAGCATCTGACAAAGTTCCTGCATCACCACCGCGTCGGCGCCATCCGGGATCGGCGCGCCGGTGAAGATCC
>DPSD01000138.1:1447-1594 GCA_003538495.1 Accumulibacter sp. | reverse complement strand
ATCGGCGCGCCGGTGAAGATCCTGGCGGCGGTTCCCGGCTGCAGCCGGCTGCCGACGCTACCGGCCGGAATGCGCTGGGCGACCGGCAGCCTCGTCGGCAAGCTGCGGACATCGGCGACGGCAACCGCGTAACCGTCCATCGCCGAG
>DPSD01000138.1:0-1158 GCA_003538495.1 Accumulibacter sp. | reverse complement strand
CGCGTAACCGTCCATCGCCGAGTTGTCTAGCGGTGGCGCGTCGAGCGCAGAGGGCTGCGCCTCGGCCAGCACCCGCCCGACGGCCTCCAGGGTCGGCAGGAAACATCGTTCGGCAAGTGCCGGAGCGCCGGCCAGCAAACGTGCCAGCGCCAGTTCAAAGGACAGCATGCGTCTTTCCTCCAGCTTGCACAGTACCAAGGATAAAGCCGGCGATCGCCGCTGCATCGTTCAGGTCGAGCGCGGCAAGGTGTCCGGGGAGCGTCCCCGGCAGCGGCTGGTCGGAAGCCACGGCGACGATCTGGTGATGATCTGGCCACAGCGGCGACTTGCCATTGGCCGGTCGAAACACCTCCAGCGTCGGGATCGCTTCGCCCTTGAAGCCCTCGATCAGCACCAGGTCGCAGGGCGCGAAACGAGCGACGTGTTCGGCCAGCGACGGCTCCTCGGCGCCGCGCAGTTCGCTCATCAGCACCCAGCGCGAACTGCTGGCCAGCAAGACCTGGCTGGCGCCCGCCTGGCGGTGCCGGAAGGAGTCCTTGCCGGGACGATCGATATCGAAATGGTGGTGCGTGTGCTTGATCACCGAGACCCGCAAACCGCGCGCGGTGAGCAGCGGCAACAGCTTTTCCAGCAAGGTCGTCTTACCCGATCCGGAGTAGCCGGCAATACCGAAAACCCTCATCTGCAGCTTCCCGACGGACTTTGACAGGGCACTGGCAGGACCGCCGCGAAGCCGCCTCCGGGGGTCCGGAAGTTGGTTGTCTGGCCGCGGTAGAGGCGAGCGGAAACGAGTTGCACGGCACCCCGATAGACGTAGTTGCGGAGATCCAGCTTGAAATCCTGCACCACGCCGTCAACCCGCAGCCGCCGCTCCGACGGCTTCACCAGCGCCTGCGCGATATACCCACCGCGCGCGATGTCGGCGAAAACGCGCCGGGTCAGCTTGTCGCCGCGGTACGCCGCCTTGCTGCCAAAACCCGCCGCCGGCTTGAAGAACCACTGCCTTCGACTGCTCCAGAAGGCATCGGCGGTGGCCGGGAGCACTTCCTCGGTATGCGGAATGCTGCTCGCCAGCAACTGCCGCTGCTGTGCGCCAACGCCAATCTGCCGCAGCCACTGTTGATCGCCGAGGACGGCCAGATTGCGCTTGTCGGCGTA
>DPSD01000028.1:167-15313 GCA_003538495.1 Accumulibacter sp. | reverse complement strand
TCGGCCACTTCGTCAGCGAGCGATGCCAATAACATTCAGCTTCGTCTCGAAGCACAGCCTGCCAAGGGCCTCAAAGTGGCCAAGATTTATACTTTCACCCGCGGCAGCTACCTGATAGATGTTACCCAGGAAATCGATAACACCAGTGACACGGATGTGGCTTTAAACGCCTACTACCAATTGCAGCGTGACGTCAATGCTCCCGCGGGAGAGAGCAGGATGGTGTCTACCTTCACCGGTCCGGCGGTCTATACCGAGGAAGACAAATTTCAAAAAGTGAGTTTCTCTGAAATCGAAAGCGGCAAGGCCAAGTTCGCCAGCAAGGCCGACAACGGCTGGATCGCGATGGTTCAGCACTATTTCGTTTCGGCGTGGATCCCTCCCGAAAAGCTGCCCCGCGAGTTCTACATGCAGAAACTTGACGGCAGCGTCGATCCCACCGTCAGGGCGGGAGTGATCGTGCCGGTGCCGGTGGCAGCGCCGGGCTCGAAGGTCGCCCTTTCTGTTCCGCTCTATGCCGGCCCTCAAGTGCAGACCATTCTCGACCATCTGGCACTGCCCAAGTCCGAAGGTGGCATCGGCGCGCAGGGTCTGTGGCTGGTCGTAGACTACGGCCTGCTGAAAGTCGTTGCCGCACCGATCTTCTGGTGCCTGCAGGCGATCCACAAACTGGTCGGCAACTGGGGCTGGGCGATTGTCCTGCTGACCGTGGGCATCAAGCTGTTGTTCTTTCCCCTATCGGCTGCAAGCTACAAGTCGATGGCCAAGATGCGCACCGTCACGCCCCGCCTGGTTGCTCTGAAAGAGCGTTACGCTGGCGACCGGCAGAAGCTCAATCAGGAAATGATGGAGCTCTACAAGCGCGAAAAGATCAACCCCCTGGGCGGCTGTCTGCCGATCGCGGTGCAGATTCCGGTGTTCATCGCGCTCTACTGGGCTTTGCTTGGCGCCGTCGAAATCCGCGACGCACCGTGGATCCTCTGGATCACCGATCTGTCAGCCAGCGATCCGTACTATGTCCTGCCGGTGGTCATGGTGGCCACGATGCTGATCCAGACCAAGCTCAATCCGACGCCGCCGGACCCGATCCAGGCCAAGGTGATGATGATGATGCCATTCATCTTCGGCGCCATGTTCTTCTTCTTCCCTGCCGGTCTGGTGCTCTACTGGGTGGTCAACAACACCCTCTCGATTGCGCAACAGTGGCAGATCACGCGGATGGTCGAAAGTGGCGGAAAAGCCGCCAACGACGCCAAGGCCTGAGGCGGGAGAAGCGGCAACGACGATTGCCGCCATAGCGACCGCTCCCGGTCGCGGTGGGATCGGCATCGTTCGGATCTCTGGAGCCGGCCTCCTTGGCTTCGCCGAGGCCCTCAGCAGCAAACGACCGAAGGCCCGCCTGGCGACTGTCGCCGAGTTCTGCGCTGTCGATGGCCGCGTTATCGATAGCGGTCTGCTTCTGTACTTTCCCGCACCGCACTCGTTCACCGGTGAAGACGTCGTCGAGCTGCACGCTCACGGTGGTCCGGTCGTCATGCAGTTGCTTCTGGCCCGCTGCCTCGAACTTGGCGCGAGGATCGCCGAGCCCGGAGAGTTCACCCGCCGCGCCTACCTCAATGGCAAGCTTGACCTGGCGCAGGCCGAAGCGGTCATCGACCTGATCGACGCCGCGACAGCGGCTGCGGCGCGCAGCGCCGTGCGCTCGCTGCAGGGCGATTTCTCCCGCGAAGTGAACGCCTTGCTGGTCGAGCTGATCGAGCTGCGAGCCCTGGTCGAAGCGACCCTCGACTTCCCGGACGAGGAAGTCGACTTCCTCGAAGCGGCCGACGCCGTGGGTCGTATGGATCGCCTGCAACAGCGCCTGGCCCGCGTCTTCGGCCGTGCCCGGCAAGGGCGCTTGCTGCACGGAGGGCTGCACGTCGTCCTTGCCGGCCAGCCCAATGTCGGCAAGTCGAGCTTGCTCAACCGCCTGGCCGGCGACGAACTGGCGATCGTCACGCCGCTGCCAGGCACCACCCGCGACCTGGTGCGCAGCACCCTGCAGGTCGAAGGTATCCCGCTGCATGTGATCGACACCGCTGGGCTACGCGAAACCCAAGACCCGATCGAGCAGATCGGTATCGAGCGTACCTGGCGCGAAATCGACCGCGCCGATGTGGTTGTGCTGCTGGTCGACGCGCGTACCGGCGTCAGCGACCTCGACCGTGCGATTGTTGGGCAACTTCCCAAACACCTGGCGCGGCTGACGGTATACAACAAGATAGATCTGACCGGCGGCGGCCCCGAACTCCATGACCAAGGCGATGGCGTGGCGATATCGCTTTCTGCGAAATCCGGCGAGGGAATCGACCTCCTGCGCCAGGCGCTGCTGCGGATCGCCGGCTGGCAACCAGCGGAAGACGTCTTCATTGCCCGCGAACGCCACCTGCGCGCCCTGGCCGACACCCGCCAGCACCTTGACGACGCCCGCGAACGCTTGCCACGGATCGAACTGTTCGCCGAGGAACTACGCCTGGCGCAGTTGGCGCTGGCGTCGATCACCGGCGAATTCGGCGCCGACGACCTGCTGGGCGAGATCTTCGGGCGCTTCTGTATTGGCAAATAATCAGCTTGCCGGCATTCGCCGCACGCCATCAATCGAAAGGAGATCGGCGATGAACTGGGACCCCGCGCAATATCTGAAATTCGTCGAAGCCCGGCGGCGGCCGGCGCTCGATCTGATTGCCCGGCTTGGCGGCAAGTCGCCGACCCGCATTGTCGACCTCGGCTGTGGTGCCGGCAACATTACCCGCTTGCTCGCCGAACACTGGCCGCAGGCCGTAATCACGGGTGTCGACAGCGATCCGGCGATGCTTCGGAAGGCGTCGTCGGCGCCGTCGTCGATCGAGTGGCAGCGGATCGACATCGCTGTCTGGGACGCCGTCACGCAACCCGACCTGATCTTTTCCAATGCCGCCCTGCACTGGCTTCCCGATCATCAACACCTGCTCCCGCGGCTGATCGATCAACTGCCTGCGGGTGGCGTGCTGGCGGTCCAGATGCCGTCGAACTTCAGTTCGCCATCGCACCAGATCCTGCGCAAGCTGGCTGATGACTATCGCTGGCAGCAGACCCTCGGCGGCATCGAGATGGGCAAGGTGCTGTCAGCCGCCGATTACCACCGCTTGTTGGCGCCAATCTGCCGCCACCTCGAGGTGTGGGAGACGACTTACTGGCAGGCGCTCAGCGGCAACGATGCGATCGTCGAATGGATGAAGGGGACGACCCTGGTACCCTATCTCGCGCGCCTCGACGCCGACGCTGCCGAGCACTTCCTGGCCGCCTATCGGGCGCCACTGGCGATCGTTTACCCACGCGGGGCTGATGGGCATACGCTGTTTCCGTTCAAGCGGATTTTTTTCGTCGCGCAACGCTGAATGCCGATCGATGGGGTTGCCTACTCGCTGCTGGTGGCGCTTGGAACGGCGGCCCTGCTCGCAGGATTCATCGATGCGGTGGTCGGTGGCGGCGGTCTGATCCAGATTCCCGCCTTGTTTACAGCGCTGCCGAACGCGGCACCGGCGACGCTTTTCGGGACCAACAAGTTCGCCAGCGTCTTCGGAACCAGCAACGCCGCCTGGCGGTACGCGCGACGGGTGCGGATGCCCTGGCGAACGACCTTGCCGGCAGCGCTCGCCGCGTTTGCTTCGTCCTATCTCGGCGCAATGGCCGTGGCCTGGTTGCCACCCGAGCTGTTGCGGCCGCTGATCCTGCTGCTGCTCGTCGGCGCCGCCGTCTATACCTTCAGCAACCGCAACTTTGGCGCCATTCATCGGCCGCAACACAGCGGCCGCCACGAGTTCGCCTACGCGCTGGCGGTCGGCGGCGTGATCGGCTTCTACGATGGCTTCTTCGGTCCCGGTACCGGCAGCTTCCTGATCTTCCTCTTCATCCGCTTCTTCGGCTTCGATTTCCTGCACGCGTCGGCCGCGTCGAAGGTCGTCAACGTCGCAACCAACCTGGCGGCGCTTGGTTTCTTTCTGCCCCATGGCCACATCCTGCCGCTGGTCGCGGTGCTGATGGCCAGCTGCAACGTCCTCGGCTCCTTGCTCGGCACCCATCTGGCGTTGCGGCACGGAAGCGGCTTTATCCGGAAGGTGTTTTTGTGCGTGGTCAGTGTCTTTATCATCAAATTCGCACACGACACCTTCGCTTGAGCTTGTCTTGCGCCCCGCACCAGCCGCACAATGGGGCGTGCCGCAAGGCAGTCCACGGCATCATCAGACCGATAAGCGCAGCGATCAATCATGCTGGGGGAGACAATGAAGATCAAGAATTCAATAGCCGGGCTCCTGGCCTTCTTGGCGGGAGGCCTGGCCAGCGCCGCTCATGCCGACATCAACGTCGGCGTCACGCTTTCGGCGACCGGGCCAGCCGCCTCGCTGGGCATTCCCGAGAAGAACACCTTCGCCCTGCTGCCGACGACCATCGCCGGCCAGAAGGTCCATTACATCGTCCTCGATGACGCATCCGATACCACCACGGCGGTCAAGAACACGCGCAAGTTGATCGCCGAGGACAAGGTCGACGTAATCATCGGGTCGACCATCACGCCCAACTCGCTGGCCATGATCGACGTCGTCGCCGAGGCCGAAACGCCGATGATCGCGATGGCCGCTTCGGCCCGGATCATCGATCCGATGGACGCCAAACGTTATTGGGTTTTCAAAACGCCGCAGAACGACGCCCAGATGGCGACGGCAATCGTCGAGCACATGACCAACAACAAGGTCAAGACTGTCGCCTACGTCGGCTTTGCCGACGCCTACGGCGAAGGCTGGTGGAAAGAGTTCTCGAAGATCGCCGAGGCGCGCAAGATCCAGATCGTCGGCAACGAACGCTTCAATCGTTCCGATACCTCGGTAACCGGCCAGGTGCTCAAGATCCTCTCCGCCAAGCCGGACGCCGTTCTGATTGGGGGCGCGGGCACGCCGGCGGCTCTGCCGCAGAAGTCGCTCAAGGACAAGGGCTACAAGGGAATCATGTACCAGACGCACGGTGTGGCCAACGCCGACTTTCTGCGGGTTTGCGGCAGAGATTGCGAAGGGACTTTCCTGCCCGCCGGCCCGGTGCTGGTAGCGGTACAGTTGCCGGACAGCAATCCGGTCAAGAAAGTGGCGCTCGATTATGTCAAGAAGTACGAAGCTGCACACGGCCGCGGTAGCGTATCGACTTTTGGGGCGCACGCCTGGGACGCCGGCCAATTGTTGTCGAACGCCGTTCCCGCGGCGCTGAAGAAGGCACGGCCCGGGACACCGGAGTTCCGAAAAGCGCTGCGCGACTCGCTTGAAGAGACCAGGAACCT
The DNA here is from genome assembly GCA_003538495.1 of Accumulibacter sp. The sequence continues at coordinate 9,969 of DPSD01000028.1, read as the reverse complement.
GACCGCCGCCCACGGTGTTTTCCATATGAGTCCGCAGGATCACCTCGGCTTCGACCAGCGCTCGCGGGTGATGGTCCAGATCGTCGACGGCAACTGGCAACTCGTGAAATAGGCCAGCCGGCGCGCCTGCAGCGCGCCGTTTCTTGCCGCCCGGCGGTGCGGGTCGCCGCCCGCGGGGAACCGCACCGCCGGCCAGATCTGCACGCCCGGCCGGTGGGTGCCTTCAGATTGTCTGTTGCCAACCTTGCGCAGCTGCCAGACTGCCCACGGCAAGGCTGGAACCGGCCGGAGTCGCGACCGGAATGGCCACTGGATTAGCGTTGATGGATTTGCAGATTGCCTTGCTGCTGACCCAGGACGGGATCACCAATGGCGCGATCTATGCGCTGCTGGCGCTGGCGCTGGCGCTGGTCCTGGTTTTCGCCGTTACCCGCGTGATCTTCATTCCACAAGGCGAGTTTGTCGCCTTTGGCGCCCTGACCCTGGCCAGCCTGCAGGCTGGCAAGCTACCGGCGACGATCTGGCTGCTGCTCGGCCTGGGCACGGTGATCGCTTTGATCGAGGGCTCGCTGGCGCTGCGTGACCGGCAGTTTCGGCGCCTGCCGGTGATCCTGCTGGTCAATTGCGGCGTACCGCTGCTGCTCGCCGGCGCGCTCGTCGCGCTCGTCGCGCTGTCGCCGGCCAGCTTGCCGTTGCCGGTGCAGGTCTTGCTGGCGCTGATGCTGGTGGTGCCGCTGGGGCCGATGATCTATCGCCTGGCCTACCAGCCGATTGCCGAGGCATCGGTACTGGTTCTGCTGATCGTTTCGGTGGCGTTACACGTCACCCTGATCGGCATTGGCCTGCTGTTCTTCGGTGCCCAGGGTTCGCGAACGCTGGCCTTCACCGACATCAGCTTCGAAGTCGGCGATGCGCTGTTGCAGAGCCAGACGATGCTGGTGGTGGTCGCCAGCCTGGTGCTGATCGTTGCGCTCTATTTCTTCTTCGAGCGAACGATTTACGGCAAGGCCCTGCGAGCGACCGCGATGAACCGCACCGGCGCGCGCCTGATGGGCATTTCCGGGACCTTGGCAGGGATGTTGTCCTTCACCCTGGCGGCGGCGATAGGCGCGTTTTCCGGGATCCTGATTTCGCCGATCACCACCGTCTACTACGACTCGGGCTTTCTGATCGGGCTCAAGGGCTTTGTCGGGGCGATCATCGGTGGCCTGGCCAGCTATCCGATGGCCGCCGCCGGCGCCATTCTGGTCGGCCTCCTGGAATCGTATTCGTCGTTCTGGGCGAGCGCTTTCAAGGAGGTGATCGTGTTCACCTCGATCATCCCGGTATTGCTCTGGCGCTCGTTGACCACCCGGCACGTGGAGGAAGAATGAGCCGCAGCCGGCAGACCACGTTCGCTCTCCTGTTGTTCCCCGGCGCACTGGTCGCGGCGCCACTGCTGCTGCCCGAGTTCTACATCACGCTGCTAAACTACATCGGCCTGTACGCGATCGTCGCCCTCGGGCTGGTGCTGCTTACCGGCGTCGGCGGTCTGACGTCGTTCGGACAGGCCGCTTTCGCCGTGGCTTACGCTGCCCGCCGGGTTGCTCCTCACCGGCCTGGTGGCATGGTCGCTCGGCCGGGTCACGCTACGGCTTTCCGGTCACTTCCTGCCGCTGGGGACGATCGCCTGGGGGATTGCCCTCTACTATCTTTTTGGCAATCTTGGCGCGCTCGGTGGCCACACCGGGATCAGCGGCATCCCGCCGCTGCAGTTCGTCGATCTCGAGCTGCGCTCCGGGGGAGCGTTCTGCTACCTGATCTGGGCTGTCCTGCTGCTGCTCATGCTGATCACCCGCAACCTGCTCGACTCGCGCGAGGGTCGGGCGATCCGCGCGCTGAAGGGAGGGTCGCTGATGGCCGAAGCGATGGGCGTCAACACGCCGCGTTCGAAGATCGTCATTTTTACCGTTGCCGCACTCTACGCCAGCATTTCCGGCTTGCTCTACGCGCACCTGCAGCGCTTCGTCAACCCGACGCCGTTCTCGCTGACGCAGGGCATCGAGTACCTGTTCATGGCCGTGGTCGGTGGCGTCGCGCATGTCTGGGGTACGGTCGTCGGCGCCGGCCTGATCACCATCCTCAAGCAATGGTTGCAGGATTGGCTGCCCAGCCTGCTCGGCAAGAGCGGCAACTTCGAGATAATCGTTTTCGGACTACTGATGATCTTCGTCCTCCACCGCGCGCGTGACGGCGTCTGGCCAATCATTCAGCGCTTCTATCCGCCGTCAGTGGTGCGCGCCCGTGCTGTCGAGGCGCTGGCTTTGCCGCGCCGCCCGTTACCTGCCGCAGGTTCGATACTGCTCGAGGTGAAGGACGCCAGCAAACGCTTTGGTGGCCTGGTGGCCAATGACAGGATGAGCTTCCGGGTCAGGGCTGGCGAGGTTCTGGCGCTGATCGGGCCGAACTGAGCCGGCAAGAGCACCCTGTTCGACGGCATTTCCGGCGTCGACCCGCTGACTTCGGGTGCGGTCAGCTTTCGTGGCGAGCGTATCGAGTCCTTGCCGGCGCGCGAGGTCGCGCGTCGCGGGATGAGTCGGACCTTTCAGCACGTCCGCCTGCTGCCAGCCATGAACGTCCTCGAGAACGTCGCCGTCGGCACCCATTTGCGCGGCCGCAAGAGCTTCGTCGCCGCTGCCTGTCGCGCCGACCGCGACGAGGAATCGCGGCTGTTGCGCGAAGCCGCCGCGCAGATCGAGCGCTGCGGTCTGGCCGGGCAGATGTACGAGCTGGCGGGCAGCCTGCCGCTCGGCAAGCAGCGCCTGATCGAGATCGCCCGGGCGCTGGCTGCCGATCCCTGCCTGCTGCTTCTCGACGAGCCGGCCGCCGGCCTCAATCCGCGCGAATCGGCCGAACTCAACGAGCTCCTCAAGCACCTGGCAGGTGACGAAGGCATAGCCATCCTGCTCATCGAGCACGATATGAGCGTGGTGATGAACGTCTCGGACCATATCTGCGTCCTCAACTACGGACGCAAGATTGCCGAAGGCACGCCGACACACATCCAGCAAGACCCGAACGTCATCTTGGCCTACCTGGGTGAGGACGACGCCGACGAACAACTGCACGCGGAGGCGACCCCATGATGCTGCAACTGTCGGGCGTCCATGCCCACTACGGAAGCATTCACGCCCTGCACGGCGTCGATGTGGCGGTGCAGGTCGGCGAGGTGGTGACCCTGATCGGCGCCAACGGCGCCGGCAAGTCGACGCTGATGATGTCGATCTTCGGCCAGCCGCGCGCCTCGGCCGGACGGATCGTCTTCGACGGCGAGGACATCACCGCCCTGCCGACGCACGAAATCGCCAGGCGCGGGATCGCCCTGGTACCCGAGGGCCGACGCATCTTTCCGCGCATGACGGTGATCGAGAACCTGCAGATGGGCGCCGTGCTCGGCGAGGAAATGAACTTCGCCGTCGACCTGAAGCGGATGTACACGCTGTTCCCGATTCTCGAAGAGCGCTGCACGCAGAGTGCCGGAACGCTGTCGGGTGGCGAGCAGCAGATGCTGGCCATCGCCCGCGCGCTGATGAGCCGGCCGCAGCTGCTGCTGCTCGACGAACCGTCGCTGGGACTTGCGCCGCTGTACATCAAGAAGATCTTCCAGATCGTCCGTGAGTTGAACCGCGAGCACGGGATGACCATCCTGCTGGTCGAGCAGAACGCGCACCACGCGCTGCGCGTGGCGCATCGCGGCTACGTGCTGCAGCACGGCCAGATCATTCTCTCGGGTACCGGCAGCGAACTGCTGGCCAGTCCAGAGGTACGCGCCGCCTATCTCGAAGGCGGCCAGAAAACCGAGACCACCGTCTAGCCAAAGCGAACCGCGAGGCCCATGGAAACCGGCCCGCCGCCGCGCTGGCTGCCCTTCGCGGTGCTCGGCGTCGGCCTGCTGGCGGTTTCCTTCGGCGCCACTCTGGCGCGCTTCGCACAGGGCTACGGCCTGCCGTCGCTGACCATCGCCACCTTGCGCCTGGGCCTGGCGGCGCTGGTGATCACCCCGCTCGCGCTCTGGCAGTCGGGTCAGGCGCTACGCACCCTGAGCCCGCGGCAGCTGCTGCTGACCTGCGGTGCCGGCTTCTTTCTGGCGCTGCACTTCGCCACCTGGATCACTTCGCTCGAATTCACGTCGGTGGCCAGCAGCACCGCGCTGGTGACGACCAACCTGCTGTGGGTCGGCATCGCATCGTTTTTCCTGTTCGGCGAGAAGCCGAACCGCCTGATGGCCGTGGGGATCGTCATTTCGCTGTCCGGCAGTCTGCTGATTTTCTGGAGCGACAGCCGCAACAGCGTCCCGGGCAGCAATCCGCTGCTCGGCAACCTGCTGGCCGTCGCCGGCAGCTGGTGCTTCTCCGCCTATCTCTTGATCGGCCGCCGCCTGCGTGCCAATCTGCCGCTGCCAGCCTACGTCTGGCTGGCCTACGGCAGCGCCTCGCTCTTCCTGCTTTTCGCCTGTCAAGCGAGCGGCACGCCGCTGGGCGGCTATGCCAGCGCTGCCTACCTGGTCGCCCTGGGGATGGCGCTGGGCCCGCAGTTGCTCGGCCACACCGCGTACAACTGGTCGCTCAGGCACGTGTCGACGACCTTCATCGCCGTCGTGACGCTCGGCGAACCAGTCGGCAGCGCAGCACTGGCGTGGCTCTTCTTTGACGAGTCGTTCGCGCTGCTACAGGGCGTCGGCTTTGTCCTGCTGCTGGTCGGCATCTATCTGGCGGCGCGTGGCGAGAGCCGCTGAAGCCACCCCGGCCGCCGAGCCTGCCTGGATTGGCGCCGACGGCCAGTCGGACGAGTCAGACTTCCTCCGTTTCAACCAGCTCGCGGAAGAACCGGTAGCAGCCGCGCCCCGCCTTCTTGGCGTGGTACATCGCGGTATCGGCGTTCTTCAAGAGCCGGGTGACCTCTTCGCCGTGTTGGGGATAGACGGCGATGCCGATGCTGGTCGAAATCTCGATGCAGTGCGGACCGATGACGAACGGGCGACCGAGCGCGGCCAGGACCTTTCCGGCGACCACCACGGCATCCGCGGCCTTGTCGATCTGCGCCAGAAGAATCACGAACTCGTCACCACCGAGGCGAGCCGCGGTGTCCGACTCTCTGGGCGCGCACACCCGCAAGCGCAGGGCCACTTCCTTGAGCAGCAAATCACCGATGTCATGACCGAGGGTATCGTTCACCGGTTTGAAGTTGTCCAGGTCGAGGAACAGCACAGCCAACGTTCCACGCTCCCGTCTCGCCTGCGCCAAGGCCTGGAACAAGCGGTCGGTAAGCAGCATCCGGTTCGGCAGGTCGGTCAGCTGGTCGTGATGGGCAAGGTGCTGGACGCGCTCATCGGTGGCCTTGCGTTCGGAAATGTCCTGCTTGATGGCCACGAAGTGCCGAATTCGCCCATCCGCGTCGGTCACCGGCGAGATGGTCAGCGCTGCATCGAAGAAGCTCCCGTCCCGGCGCCGATTGACCAGTTCGCCGCTCCATACGCGGCCGGCGAGAATGGTCTCCCACATCGCCTCGTAGAAGTGCGCGTCCTGCTTGCCCGAGCTGAGCAGTTCACCCGGACTGCGACCGACGATATCGGCCAGTTCGAATCCGGTCATTTTGGTGAACGCCGGATTCGCCCATTCGATCGCCGAATTGACGTCGGTGATCACAACGCCGTTGGCCACCGAACTCAGCGCCGCTTCGAAGAGGCGCAGTCGCGACTCGAGCCGCTGGCGAACCAGTGCGTGCCTTATCGCCCGCCCAAGCGCGTCGTGCTGAAACAATTGGCCCTTGAGCAGGTAATCCTGCGCACCGGCCTGCAGGGCCGCCTCGGCAAGCTGGTGGTCGTCCTGGCCGGTAAGAACGATGATCGGGACATCGGGCACCACGCCGCGCATTGCCTGTACCGTGCCGATTCCCGCCGAGTCGGGTAGCGACAGGTCGAGCAGCACCACGTCCGGGCGCTTGGCCGCTGCCGCAGCGCTGCCTTCGGCGAGTGTCCGCACCCAGAGCACCGGGTCGGGCTCGCCGACTCGCCTGAGGCCGGCGAGGCGGACGTTGGTCCGGATCAGCCCCGCGTCGCCGCGATCGTCCTCGATCACCAGAATCGAAAACCGTTGTCGGGCCGCCTTGTTCATACCCTATCCTCCGCCTCGCCCCTGGGGGCCGAGCATCGCCGGCGAACGCACCAGGGTTTGCCGCCCCGAGTGCCCGATTTACCTTGCCTGACCGCCGAAGTCATCGGCTATTGTCCAGCAATTTCACCAGTTTGCACCACTACGCGGGCAAAGCACGCAAAGTATCGGGCAAATGCCATGCATCGCCAACCTGAGCAAGCACTGACGCCGCCTCGGCGCCGACGAGCACGGGCAATGCGCGCCGTTCCGGATGCCTTTCACGGGCCCGCGCTCATTGGCGTTCAGGGAGCTTCACCAGGGACATCCAGTAGTCGGTGAGCAGCCGAATGCCGCTGATGAACTCGTCGACATCAAGCGGCTTCGCAAGGTAGCCGCTGGCGCCTAGACGGTAGATGTCGCGCACGTCGCGGTCGACCTCCGAAGTGCTCACCACCACCACCGGGATGGCACACAGCGCGGGATCCTGTTTGATCGCCACCAGGAACTCCCGGCCGTCCATGCCAGGCATGTTGAGATCGAGCAGGATCAGATCGGGGCGTACCGCCGTGGCAAAACGTTCACCTTCCCGCCGCAGGTACGCCAGCGCCTCGCGGCCGTCGACCAGATGCCGCACGTCGGCTTCGACCCGGTTCTGGTCCAATGCGAAGATGACCAGGCGTGCGTCAGCCGGCTCGTCCTCGGCCAGCAAGATCACAAAGGGCTGCAGACGCTTGCGCACGGTCAGCGTTTCGCTCGGACGATCACCATCAACAGCGCATCCTCTGCCCGGCCGAGCGGCGCGCACCCGCGACTGCTATGGGCAGCCAGGCCGCTGGCCCGCGCCGGGGGATTTGCGGTAGCGATCACTCGCCCTCCGGCGCCAGCGGCAAGGACACACAGAAACGGCTTCCCTGCCCCTCGCCAGGCGATTCGGCCCAGATGCACCCGCCATGGTGTTCGGCAATCTTGCGGCAAAGCGCCAGGCCGATGCCGCTGCCCTCGTACGAGGCCCGGCTCTGCAGTCGCTGGAAGACCTGAAACAGCCGTCCGAGCTGTCCTGGGAGGATGCCGAGACCATTGTCGGCGACGGTCAGCAACCAGTTGCCGTCGGAAACCCTGCTCGACACGCGGATCTCCGGGCGCCGTCCGGCGACGCGGAACTTGGCCGCGTTGGCGATCAGGTTCTGGACCAGCCGCAGCATCTCGTCGGGACAGACCAGCGCCCGTGGCCAGCGGCCGCGCACGCTGATTCTGGCTTGCGCTTCGGCGATTGCCGGTTGCAGGAAGAGTAACGCTTCGTCGACGATGGCCCGGCTTTCGACCCACGCCGGTGGCTCGCCCAGGCGACCGACCCGCGAGTACTCGAGCAGCGCCACGAGCATCCGGTCCAGGCGCTTGGCGCCGTCGATGGCAAACTTGAAATGGTCCAGCTGCTCGTCGTCGAGCTGCTCGCCAAGGCTGATCCCGAGCAGCTGCAGGTAGCTGGAGATCATCCGCAGCGGCTGACGCAGATCGTGCGATATCGCATAGCTGAATTGTTCCAGCTCGGTGTTCGAGCGCTTGAGTTCCTCTTCCGCCTGCTTGCGCTCGGTGATGTCCTGGGTGGTGCCCAGGCTACGCAGAGGCCGACCGTCGGCGGCATAGGTCAGATCGGCCTGCTGGCGAACGTGGCGAAGCTTCTGGCCGACGATGATCCGGTGCTCGTGTTCGAAGGGCCCGGCCTTGCCGAGCGCGGCATGCCAGGCCTCCTCCAGAGCGCTGCGGTCCTCCGGGCAGACACGGGCCAGATAGCTCTCGTAGCTGCCGATCGTCCCCTCTGGCAGGCCGAAGATCCGACAGGTTTCCGCCGACAGGCGCATCTGGTCGCTCACCAGGTCATAGGTCCAGCTGCCGACGTGCGCGACCGACTGCGCCCGGATCAGGTTGGCCTCGCTGTCGCGCAGCACGCGCAGGGTGTCATCCAGTTCCCGCACCTTCTGCTGCAGATCGCGCTGCAGGAGTTCGTGCTCGCGAATCAGCCGGTGCGTGCGGATCGCCGAGCACACCGAGACGTAGATCCGATCGGCGTTCAGCTCGGACTTGAGCCAGTAGCCGTCGATCTGGTAAGCGCTGACCACCTCGCGCTGTGGCGCGTAACCCGGCTGGCCGGTGATCAGAACAATCTGCACGCTTCGATTGGCCAGATCGTCGCGAATGTGGCGCACGAGATCCAGTCCGGCCCGATCGGACTCCATCACCACGTCAAGCAGGATCAGCGCGATGTCGGGATGGGTGGCGAGCACGACACTCGCCTCCTTCGCCGACGACGCCTCGAACAGCTGCAGGCCGCTGCCTTCGATGACCACTCCCTGCAACGCCAGACGGAGGACCGCACGAACGTCCGCTTCGTCGTCAACCAGCAGCACCTTCCAGGCACTGGAGCGCGAAACAGCGGCCCCCGCCTGGTCTACGTCCGCAGCCGACCAACCGGGCAGCAGACCCGCCAGCAGGTCGGGATCGTCGATCTTGTCGCTCATCGCAAACGCCGATGGCGACCAGGGTCCGATCGGTGCCGACGACCATCGCCGCGACGAACACCCCGCTGCCGTCCTTCGATCGGGCGCAGGCTAGCGCCACCGTCAGGGCGGTAGCCGGTCTCGTTCCCCACCTTGGCCGTTCGCATTGTCTGCCGCTCCGCATTCTGACCAGTGCCGCTTCGCCCCGAGATCGTCCTCGGCGGCCGTCGATCGGACCGGGATCGGTGGTGCCGACGCCCGCCGTCGGGCGAATGGCTCGAAGACGCACCATTGCCACCAGTTGGCTAATACGGCACCAAAGCTCAGGACTTTAGGGGCATGCAGTGCCTGTGACGCGTTCGCAAGGCCTGACACGAGCCACCGCGGAAGTGCAAAGTCTACACACTACACATTACATATCAGACTATTACAGACCTTGGTTCGCGCCAATTATCATTTGTGGTGTGGCCTCGAAAGAATCTGGCTGCGTGCCCAAGAGAGCGCCAGCGATAGGCTCGCGGGGACCAGCAAAGGCGCGGCGAGACGCACCGCCGAACGATCACCGCCGGCCAGACCAAAAAAAAGCGGGGACCGCGATGCGGCCCCCGCGCTCCAGCCGGTCGCAGGACTTACTTGCTGATCGACTCGCCCGGCGTGATGATTCCCAGGAAGCTGTCGGCCTTGAGCGCCGCACCGCCGATCAGGCCACCGTCGATGTCCTTCTGGGCCAGCAGGCCGGCAGCGTTGTCCGGCTTCATCGAACCGCCGTACTGGATGCTGATCGACTGCGCGACGTCGTCGCCGAAGAGCTTGGCCAGCAGGCCACGGACGAAGGCGTGCGCTTCCTGCGCTTCGGCGTCGCTGGCGGTAACGCCGGTGCCGATCGCCCAGACGGGTTCGTAGGCAATCACGGTGCGCCGCGCGTCGTCGATCGACAGGCCTTCGTAGGCGCCTTTGACTTGCGTCGTCAGGACTCTTTCCAGGCGGCCGCCTTGTCTTTCGGCGAGCGTTTCGCCGATGCAGATGATCGGCGACATGCCGAGCGTGAGAACCTTCTTGACTTTCTTGTTGACCGTGTCATCGGTCTCGCCGAAGTAGGTCCGCTGTTCGGAGTGGCCGATGATGACGTATTCGACGCCGATTTCCTTCAGCATGTCGGCGCTGACCTTGCCGGTG
>DPSD01000028.1:0-132 GCA_003538495.1 Accumulibacter sp. | reverse complement strand
AGCGGTCGAGCAGGTCGAGCTGACCGCCCTGGCGCTCGGCGAGCGTTTCACCGATGCAGACGATCGGCCCCATGTCCAGCGACAGAACTTTCTTGACCTTCTTGTTGACCGTTTCGTCGGTCTCGCCGAAGT
>DPSD01000063.1:1120-3100 GCA_003538495.1 Accumulibacter sp. | reverse complement strand
GCGCATGACTCGCCGCGACGCCGACGCCGGCCAGCAGCAGAGCGTTGGCTGCAAAAGCCTGCCAGCCAGAAAAGCCATTGAGGCCGACCCCGACCAGCACCAGGCAGAGGCCGATGAAGGCCAGCGCCCAGCCGAAGCACAAGGTAAACACCGTGGCCCCGAGCAGATGCAACGACAGGCCGGGCTTGACCCCGGCCTGCAGGTGCCAGAGCAGGATCAGCGCGACGACCATCGCCAGGAAGGCATTCAGACGCGCCGGCTCGACGAGCACCCGCCACGCTGCCCGCCGCGCGGCGAAGAGTGCCAGCGGGACGAAGCAAACCCAGGCCATCACGGTCCAGCCCGCGTCCAGCAGACCATCCGGCAGGTTCATCCTGGACGCTGCCCGACGCCGATCAGCCGAGTTCCGCCAGCAAGGTCGGCAGCACCTCGAAGAGGTCGCCGACCAGTCCATAGTCGGCGACCTGGAAGATCGGCGCCTCGGCGTCCTTGTTGATCGCCACGATCACCTTGCTGTCCTTCATCCCGGCCAGGTGCTGGATGGCCCCCGAAATGCCGACGGCGATGTACAGCTGCGGGGCGACGATCTTGCCGGTCTGGCCGACCTGGTAGTCGTTGGGAACGAAGCCGGCATCGACTGCGGCGCGCGAGGCACCGAGGGCGGCGCCCAGCTTGTCGGCAAGCGGTTCGAGCAGCTGGTGGAAATTGTCGCCGCTGCCCATCCCGCGACCACCGGCGACGACGACCTTGGCGGCGGTCAGCTCGGGACGCTCAGACTTGGTCAACTCGCGACCGAGGAGCCTGCTCTGCGCCAGATCGGGACCGGCAGCCAGGCTTTCGACGGCGGCGCTGCCACCCTCGCCGGCGGCTTCGAAAGCCGTCGCGCGAACGGTGATCACCTTGATCGCGTCGGCCGACTGGACGGTAGCCAGCACATTGCCGGCGTAGATCGGGCGGACGAAGGTATCGGCGCTCTGCACGGCGACGATCTCGGAGATCTGCGCCACGTCGAGCAGCGCGGCAACTCGCGGCATGAAGTTCTTGCCGCTGGTCGTCGCCGCGGCAAGGATGTGCCCGTAGGCGGCCGCGTTGGCGACCACCAGCGCCGCCAGGTTCTCGGGCGACTGATCGGCGTAATGGGCAGCGTCGGCGAGCAGTACCTTGCTCACGCCAGCCAGCTTCGCCGCCGCGTCGGCGGCTGCCGCGCAAGCGCTACCGGCGATCAGCAGATGGACGTCGCCACCGATCTTGCTGGCGGCGCCGAGCGCGTTGAGCGTCGCCGCCTTGATCGAGGAATTGTCGTGTTCAGCAATGAGGAGTATGGCCATGATCAGATCACCTTCGCTTCAGTCTTGAGTTTCATCACCAGGTCGGCGGCGTCGGCCACCTTGATGCCCGCGCTCCGCTTCGGCGGCTCGGCGACCTTCAGCAACTTCAGGCGTGGTGCCACATTGACGCCGAGTGCATCGGGGGTGACGGTCTCGAGCGGTTTCCGCTTGGCTTTCATGATGTTCGGCAACGTCGCGTAGCGCGGCTCGTTGAGGCGCAGGTCGGCGGTCAGCACCGCTGGCAGCGAGACCTCGATGGATTCCAGACCGCCATCGATCTCGCGGGTGACGGTTGCCTGCTGACCGGCGACGACCACCTTCGAGGCGAAGGTCGCCTGCGGCCAGCCCAACAGGCCAGCCAGCATCTGCCCGGTCTGGTTGGCGTCGTCGTCGATGGCCTGCTTGCCGCAGAGCACGATCTGCGGCTGTTCCTTCTCGCACACCGCCTTGAGCAGCTTGGCGACGGCCAGGGGCTGCAAGTCGACGTCGGTCTGGATCAGGATGCCGCGGTCGGCGCCAATGGCCATTGCCGTGCGCAAGGTCTCCTGGCAGTTGGCCAGTCCGGCGGAAACCGCGATCACTTCGCTGGCGATACCCGCTTCCTTGAGGCGAACGGCCTCTTCGATGGCAATTTCGTCGAAGGGATTCATCG
>DPSD01000063.1:0-962 GCA_003538495.1 Accumulibacter sp. | reverse complement strand
AGAATGCCGCGGTCGGCGCCGATGGCCATCGCCGTGCGCAGGGTTTCCTGGCAATTCGCCACCCCCGCCGAAACCACCACCACCTCCGTGGCGATACCGGCTTCCCTGAGGCGCACCGCCTCTTCGACGGCAATTTCATCGAAGGGATTCATCGACATCTTGACGTTCGCCAGATCGACATCACTGCCGTCCGACTTGATGCGTACCTTGACGTTGTAATCCACCACGCGCTTGACTGGAACGAGAATTTTCAAATTTATCTCCTTTGACACTGGGCGGTAATCGACATCCATCGCGGTCGAGGCAAGAGCGCGCGTTTGACATCGCCTAGCGCTGACCGGACAATAGGCCATACTCTGTCGTATGGATGGCGTACGGTACCGTATGGAAAGATGGCTGTCAAGACCATCGGCCAGGGCAGCGGCACTTGAACGGCCAATATTGCCTCAGGCGCGTGATCAAGGAAAGAAGCAGATGACGATGAAACCCGACAAACCCGGCGCCCGCGCTCCACTCGACCGCAGCGGCTGGATCGAAGCGGCGATCGACGTGCTCGCCGAACAAGGTGTACAGGGGATGCGCATCGAAGTCCTGGCCAAGAGCTTCGGGGTCACCAAGGGCAGCTTCTACTGGCATTTTAAGGACCGCCAGGATCTGATCAACGGGGTGCTTGAAACCTGGCGGGACGGCCGCATCCGCGACATCGACAAGCAGACCGTCGCCACTCCAGGCAGGGAGCGCGCGCAGCTGCTGCATTTGATCGACGTCTATGGCGCGACCCGCAACCGCAAGGGGATCTCGATCGAGCTGGCGGTGCGTGAATGGGCCAGGCGCGACGCCCAGGCGGCGGCGATCGTCGAGGAGGTCGATAGCTGGCGCCTCGAATGCACCCGCCGCCTGTTCGTCAGCCGCGGCGTCCCGGACGCCGAGGCAAAAAGCCGCAGCCTGCTGCTCTACGCCTA
>DPSD01000345.1:5726-5879 GCA_003538495.1 Accumulibacter sp. | reverse complement strand
CTACACCCTGCTGCAACTCGACGGCGCCCTGCTACGCTGGCAGGAAGCGAGCGACGAGGCGGCGCTGGCCGAGAGCCTGCCGCTGGCGATCGTTGGCGAGCACTGGCTGGCATGCCTCGAAGAAGGCGGCTTGTCGCAGCGCTTCTTCGGCGG
>DPSD01000345.1:0-5451 GCA_003538495.1 Accumulibacter sp. | reverse complement strand
TGTCGCAGCGCTTCTTCGGCGGCGCGGTGACCTTCGCAACGCTGATGCCGATGCGCGCGATTCCTTTTCGCCAGGTCTGCCTGCTGGGGATGAACGACGGCGATTTTCCGCGAACGCGGGTGCCGGTCGATTTCGACCTGATGGGTCGCGACTATCGGCCGGGTGACCGCTCCCGCCGCGACGACGATCGTTATCTCTTTCTCGAAGCGCTGCTGTCGGCGCGCGACCGGCTCTACGTCTCGTGGGTCGGACGCAGCATCACCGACAACACGACACGGCCGCCGTCGGTGCTGGTCGGGCAGTTGCGCGATCACCTCGCCGCTGGCTGGCGGCTTGCCGGTGAGCCGGCAAGTGGGAGCACGCCGGGCGGGGAGCTGCTCGCGGCGCTGACCGTAGAACATCGGCTGCAGCCCTTCAGCCGCGACTATTTCCCGGCTCGGCCCGAGGTCTCGCCGCTATTCACCTACGCCCGCGAATGGCGGGCCGGAGTGTTGCCGATGGTGGTCGCCGACCGTTCTGGTGACGACCGTCTGGCGAACGCGGCGCCACTGCCGCCGATGGCCCGTCCGGAGCCGCTGGCGCTGCGCGAGCTCGCCGATTTCCTGAGGAACCCGGTCCGGGCATTCTTCCGCCAGCGCCTGGGCGTCAGCTTCGAATCCGACGACCCGGCCAGCGAGGACCTCGAACCGTTCGTGCTCGATGGCCTGCGCAAGTGGGTACTGCAAAACGAGCTGATGCAGGTGCAAGCGTTGGCGATGGACGATCGGTGCCCCGGCGAAGGCGCGCGCAGCGCCTGCCTGGCAAGCATCCAGCGCCGCGGCGAGCTGGCCCGGGGCGGCTTCGGGGAGGTGCTGGCCGAGGAGCTGATGGCACCGATGGACGAACTCTTCCAACGCTACGCCGCGGCGCTGTCGCGCTGGCCGCTGGTCTCCGCCGAAGAGGAGGAAATCCGCTTCGCGGTGACGGTCGACGGCGAGGCGCTGCAGATCGCCGACTGGCTCGCCGGCCTGCGCCGCAATTCGGCGGGAGCGCGTGGTCGCGTCGTGCTGGAGGCCAGCGATCTGGTCACGAACGGGGAGTACCGCGGCGAGCGGTTGATCGGCCACTGGCTGACGCACGCCGCGGCGCAGCTGGCCGGCGAACCGATGACCACCGAGGTGATCAGCAAGGTGGGCGAAGTAACGCTGGCGCCACTGGCGCCCGGCCACGCAGAAGATCACCTTGCGACGCTCCTGACGGCCTGGCAGCAAGGCATGCGCCGTCCGCTGCCGCTGGCGGCGAAGACCGCTTTCGCCTGGCTGAGGGCGATGCCCTCTGCGCTGGCAGCGCATGGGGTCGACGAGGGACACCTGCTCGAGCAGGCCCGGAAGGCGGCCCGCAGCGTGTACGAAGGCGGCTTCGGGCAAGCCGGCGAACTGGGCGCCAGCGACTACCTGCAACGCGCCTGGCCGAGCTTCGACGCCCTTGCCGCCAGCGGCGAATTCGCCGAGTTGGCCGAAACGCTGTTGCGGCCGCTGCACGTGGCCATTCCCGCCAAAGCCAAGCGTGGCCAGCAAGGAGCAGGCAGATGAGCGCCACCGCTTCGCCAGCGCTTGCCGAGCCGGCGCCCAATCCGCTCAACCCGCTGCGCTTTCCACTCTGCGGCAGTCAGCTGATCGAAGCCAGCGCTGGTACCGGCAAGACGTTCACCATCGCCGCGCTCTACCTGCGCCTGATCCTTGGCCACGGCGACGGTCAAGGCGATGGTCGAAGCCAGACAGCGGCGTTCACGCGCCCGCTGACGCCGCCGGAGATTCTCGTCGTCACCTTCACCGAGGCCGCGACCAAGGAGTTGCGTGAGCGCATCCGCGCCCGTCTTGCCGAAGCCGCAGGCTATTTCCTGGCCGACCCGGAAGCGGTCGCGGCGTCGGCGCCCGGCGACGGCCTGCTGCACGACCTGCGCGCCGACTATCTCCCGGAACAATGGCCGGCCTGTGCGCGCAGCCTGCAGCTGGCCGCCGAGTGGATGGACGAGGCGGCCGTGTCGACCATCCACAGCTGGTGCAATCGCATGCTGCGCGAGCACGCCTTCGATAGCGGCAGCCTGTTCACGCAGGAACTGGAGGCCGACCAGAGCGAGCTGCTGGCCGAGGTGGTGCGCGATTATTGGCGCAAGTTCATGGTTCCGCTCGACGCCGCGGCGGTGGAGGAGGTCCTGCGGTGGTGGTCGGGGCCGCTGGCGCTGCAGGCGAGTTTGCGGAATCTGCTCGGGCATGCAGGGCTTTTCCCGCCGGTGGTCGAGCCCGCCGGGATCCTGGCGCGCGTGCTGGTCGAGCGAGCCGCGATGCTCGACGCGCTGAAGAAGCCCTGGCAGCAGTGGCTGGCAGAACTCCGGGAACTGCTCGACGCAGCGCGTGAAAGGAAAGCCTTTGACGGCGTGCAGCTGAAGAAGAACAACTACGACGCGTGGTTGGTCAGTCTTGCCGAGTGGCGCGACGACCGGCCGCGGCTGCGGCCGGCGCTCAGCGATAGGGCGATGGAACGTCTGAGCGAGGACGGCTTGCGCGCCATCTGGAAAAAAGGGGCGCCGCCACAGCACCCGGCGCTCCGGGCGCTGGCCAGGCTGGAGAGCGATCTCGCCGACTTGCCCGACGCCCGCAACGACCTCCTCCGCCACGCCGTTCGCTGGATCGACGAGCGCTTCGGCGGCGAGCAGCAGCGCCGCGCGCAGATGGGCTTCGACGACCTCCTCAAACGCCTGGCGGCGGCGCTCGGGGGCCCGAATGGCGCGCGTCTCGCCGAGCGCATCCGGCTGAGTTTTCCGGTGGCGCTGATCGACGAGTTTCAGGACACCGACCCGGTGCAGTACAGCATCTTCGATTCGATCTATCGACTTGCGAGCAACGATCGCTCGACCGCCCTGATCCTGATCGGCGACCCGAAGCAGGCGATCTACTCGTTTCGCGGGGCCGATATCCACACCTACCTGGTCGCCCGCCGCGCCTGCGCCGGGCGTCTGCACACGCTGCAGCGAAACTTCCGTTCGACCGCGCCGATGGTGATCGCCACCAACCGCTGTTTCGAGCTCGCCGAAGCACGGGCGGGGGGCGCTGGCGCGTTCCTCTTCCGCACTGCGGAAGGCAATCCGGTGCCCTTTGTCGCAGCGGCCTGGCAGGGCCGCCAGGACGCGCTGATGGTCGACGGAGTCGCGCCGCCGGCGCTCACCGCCTGGTGGCTGGCGCCGGCACAGAAAGACGGCCGCGCTGTGGCGCTGGCCGGTGGCGCTTATTTCGAACAGATGGCCGCGGCTTGCGCTACGGAGATGGTGCGCCTGCTCAACCGGGGCCAGGCCGGCGCTGCGGCGCTGGTGAGCGGCGACCAGGCGCGTTCGCTGCGGCCGGCCGACTTGGCGGTACTGGTCAACACCCGCCGCGAGGCCACCGCCATTCGCAGCGCCCTCGCGGCGCGCGGCGTTCGCAGCGTCTATCTCTCCGATCGCGAGTCCGTTCTCCGGACGGCGCAGGCTGCCGAGGTCCAGCGCTGGCTCGCTGCCTGTGCCGAACCCGACGACCCGCGCCTGCTGCGCGCCGCCCTGGCGACGCCCACTCTCGCCCTGAGCTGGGCCGAACTCGATACCCTGAACCACGACGAACGCGCCTGGGAAGCGCGCCTGCTGCAGTTTCGCAACTACCGCGAATGCTGGCGGCGACAGGGAGTGCTGCCGATGCTGCGGCGTTTCCTGAACGACTTCCAGCTGCCGGCGAGACTGGTTGCCGACGGCGCGTACGCTGCCGCCCGACCCGTTGCGCCGGATGGGACTCCCGAAGCAAGGAACGGCGAGCGCGTCCTGACCGACCTGCTGCATCTCGCGGAGTTGCTGCAGGAGGCCAGCGGCTTGCTCGACGGCGAGCACGCGCTGATCCGCCACCTGGCCGAGCAACGTCAGGAGGCCGCGCGCGCTGGCGGGGCGGCGCGCGGAGGCGGCAGCGGCGATGTCCGCCAGATTCGCCTGGAGAGCGATGCCGATCTGGTGCAGGTGGTCACCGTGCACAAGGCCAAGGGCCTCGAGTATCCGCTGGTCTTTTTCCCCTTTGCCGGCAGTTTTCGCGAGACCAAAGCGAATGACCTGCCGCTGAAATACCATGACGGCGAGGGCCACCTGCTGCTGGCTCTTGACGCCAGCGACGAGAGCGTGCAGCGAGCCGACCGCGAGCGGCTCGGCGAGGATCTGCGCAAGCTCTACGTCGCTCTGACCCGCGCCAGATATGCGACATGGGTCGGCCTGGCACCGCTGGCCGGGTTGGAAAAAAGCGCCTTCGGCTACCTTCTGGCGGGTGGCGAGGCGATCGCCGCCGACGCCCTGGAAGCGTCGCTGAGCACGCTGCGCGGAGACTGTCGCGCGATCAGCGTCGCGCCGGCTCCCGAGTCCTCGGCCGCGGTGTTCACCCCGCAAGGCCCCGCCACGACCATCGGCGGCGCGCGCAAGTCGTGCCGTGTGGCGCGCGAGCGCTGGTGGATCGCCAGCTACTCGGCGCTGAGGACGATCGCCGGCGAACCGCACGCGGTCGCCGAAACAGCAGGCGAGGACGTCTTTCGCGAGGCGCTGCAAGGTCCCGAGGCGGCGGCAATGGCGGCGACCTCGCCAGCAGACGCTCCGAGCTCTCCCGGCAGCGGATCGCTGCACGCTTTTCCACGCGGCGCAGAAGCCGGAACGTTCCTGCACGACCTCCTCGAGTGGGCCGCGAGGCAGGGGTTTGCGGCGGTTGCGGCCAACCGGCCGTTGCTGCGCGACACCGTGGCGCGGCGCTGCAACGCGCGCGGCTGGGCCGAGTGGATCGACGTCCTGACCGCCTGGACCGAGCATTTCCTGCAAACGAAGCTGCCCTTTCCCGCAGACCGGCAGCTGCCGGAGGCAAGCTTTTCGCTCGCCGGTCTGCGCGCGTCGATCGCCGAAATGGAGTTCTGGGTCGAGGTGCACGCGGTCGATACCGCCAGCATTGATCGCCTGGTGTGCGCGCACACGCTTGCCGGAGCAGCACGGCCGATGCTCCAGCCGGGGCAGCTCAACGGCATGCTCAAGGGTTTCATCGACCTGGTTTTCGAACACCACGGGCGCTATTACGTAGCCGACTACAAGTCGAACTGGCTCGGTCCCGACGATGCCGCCTATACCCCGGCGGCGATGGCTGCCGCGATTCTGCACGCCCGTTACGAGCTGCAGTACGTCCTCTATCTGCTCGCACTGCATCGCCTGCTGCAGGCGCGTCTGCCCGATTACGACTACGAGCGCCATGTCGGCGGCGCGGTGTATGTCTTTCTGCGCGGCGTGCACGCGCCGAGCCAGGGCCTGCATGTTGAACGTCCGCCGCGCGCCCTGATCGAAGCGCTCGACGCACTGTTCGCCTGCTCCCGCACGCAGGAAACGCCATGAGCCATCGCCCCTTCGACAGCCGGGCCGCGCTGCAGGCGGTG
>DPSD01000406.1:2957-3092 GCA_003538495.1 Accumulibacter sp. | reverse complement strand
TGTTTCTTGAACGTTCCTAAGGGCTCTGAGTGGCAAGATTTCGCTGTTGAATTAGGAGGGCATGACGGCAGCCTTGGCTGATCGACTCCACATAATATTGATGGCCATCCGGCCAAAGGTATCCATGAAAGGAGA
>DPSD01000406.1:2500-2706 GCA_003538495.1 Accumulibacter sp. | reverse complement strand
CAAAGGTATCCATGAAAGGAGAAGTCATGTTCGAGAGATTTTTTGATTCTTGTGGACGAGTTCGAGCGCTTCGCAGCGGTCCTGGCGGAGCACTGCTCGCTGATTTTGCGGCAGCGCTGAGCGTGGCCGGGTATGCACAGATCACGGCTCGTAGGCATATCCGGGCAGCAGAACACTTGGTGTATTGGGCAGACAAGGCGGGCATA
>DPSD01000406.1:2061-2269 GCA_003538495.1 Accumulibacter sp. | reverse complement strand
TTGGGCAGACAAGGCGGGCATAGCCGCCGACGGCCTTGACGACCACGCGGTCTCACGCTTTGCTGTTCATTTGCCGCAATGTCGGTGTCCCGGTTACGGTCATCGCAACCAGCGCGACGTGTTGCACGGTGCGCGCTTGTTTGTGGGACAGGTGCAGCGGGCGGGTGGCGGCGCCATCGCGGCGACGCCACCCGCAACCGAGCCGGCC
>DPSD01000406.1:0-1832 GCA_003538495.1 Accumulibacter sp. | reverse complement strand
GGGGGGAGGGGGCGGCGGGGGGGGGGCGGCGCGGTCGCGGCGCCGCCCCCCGCAACCGAGCCGGCCTTGCTTTGCGCATTTGGGCAGTGGATGCGTGAGCAACGCGGAACGTGCGAAGCGACCTTGGATAACTACCGCATCCCGCTGAGGCACTTGCTCACTCTCGTTGGAGGAGATCCGCGTCGACTGGACGCGCAGGGTTTGCGCCAGTTTGTGCTTGAATCGGTCCAGAAGTCGGGGTGGGCGGCGGCCAAGAAGTGTACGACCGCGGTGCGCATGTTCCTGCGTTTTCTGATCGCTGAGGGTCAGTGCCCCGCTGGTCTGGATGCGGCGATTCCGGTGGTTGCGCATTGGCGTCTTTCGTCACTACCACGCTATCTACCCGCGGATGACGTGGAGCGTGTGATCGCCTCGTGCAATCTGAGTACTCCGGTGGGGAAGCGCGATCGCGCCATTTTGCTTCTGTTGGCACGTCTGGGCCTTCGGGCCGGCGACATTGTTCAACTGCACTTGGCAGATATCGACTGGAAGGGGGCCTGGATTACGGTTTGTGGGAAGAGCCGACGTGCCACACGCTTCCCGCTTACCCAAGAGGTCGGCCAAGCCGTTGCGGATTACCTGCTGGAGGGACGACCGGCGGGCGACTCCGACGCGGTTTTTGTTCGCGCGCGTGCACCGTTTCGCGCCTTCGCCAGCCATTCTTCCGTCTCGGTGATCGTCGAACAAGCGATGCGCCGAGCCCAGGTCCAATGCCCCAGTCGGGGCGCCGCCCATGTACTTCGTCACTCGGTGGCCGCCTCAATGTTGCGGCAAGGATCGTCGTTTCAGGATATCGCCACGGTGCTGCGCCACCGTTCGATCGAGACCACGCAGATTTACGCCAAGGTGGATGTCAGCGCGTTGCGGCAGATTGCCCAACCCTGGCCGGAGATGCCATCATGTTAACCGAGGCGGTCGAGTCGTATCTGGCCGTACGCCGTGCTTGCGGGTTCGCGCTCGAGTCAGAGGGGCATCTGCTCAACAGCTTCGCGGCCTTCTCTCGCGCGAAAGGCGAAGAGTACGTTTGCTCGCGAGTTGCCATCGAGTGGGCCGGGTTAGCCCGAACGCTTCGCCAACGCGCTCGCCGGCTCGCCGATGTCATCCGCTTTGCCCACTACATGCGAGCCGAAGACCCACGCCATGAGCTGCCGATGCCCGTTTTTGGCAGCGAGTCAAGGGCAAGGCCGACGCCTTACATCCTTTCCCAAGACGAAGTCGAGCGTTTGGTAGCGGCGGCGTTTCAGCCCGCTTATCAGGGCTTGCGGCGCGACACGTACAGCACGCTGTTCGCGTTGCTCGCCTGCACAGGCCTGCGCGTGTCGGAGGCGATCGGCTTGTGCTACGAGGACGTCATTGCCGATGGGCTGGTGATTCGATGCTCGAAATTTCGCAAGAGCCGCCTCGTTCCGCTATGACACCGCCCAAGCGCACCTCGAACGCTATCTCGAACGGCGACGTCATCAGCCTCCCTTCGATGATCCTCATCTCTTTGTCTCCCTGCATCGAAAGCCGCTGCGGTTGGGCAATGTCGAATCCGCATTCCACACCGCTGCCCGCAAAATCGGTCTGCCGTGCAAACGGGGGCAACCTCGTGCGACACCACATTCGCTGCGCCACACCTTCGCCGTGAGAGCACTGGAGACTTGTCCGGATGATCGCGATCACATCACCCAACATCTGTTGTCGCTGTCAACGTATCTCGGTCATGCTCGGGTGGCCGACACCTATTGGTACCTGGAAGCCACGCCGGAGCTGATGCGACACATCGCTGAGGAACGTTCAAAAAACAACCT